>JBIJCY010000049.1:0-13838 GCA_044344385.1 Rhodocyclaceae bacterium
GTGGCAGAGTGGTCGAATGTACCTGACTCGAAATCAGGCGTACTGCAAGGTACCGTGGGTTCGAATCCCACCCTCTCCGCCAGACCAACAATGGAAACCCGCACTGCCACTGGCTTTGCGGGTTTTTTAATTGCCGTGCCTCTCTTAATTCCAACCGTTTTTCTATCCGATAAAATTTCACCGGGGGCCGAGTGGAATTTATTCTACAGCATACGAAAAAAACCAGTTTGAAGGCCGGTCAAAAGGCATAGCTTCGGGGCAAGCGCATCAAACTGATTGGGGCGTATTTTCGCCAAGGTTTTGCGGTCGGAGATGCTCGTCGTCGTGGGGGTGAATTTCCTATACTTCTGACGCCAGATTTTCCTGTCTTATGGAAACAGCATTCCCGTCGATGGGAATAGGCCGGGAGAGGAAACTCCTGTTGAGCGGACGTTCGAGTGCCGCCGGCAGCAATATGGCTTTGTTTTGTGCGTGGCGCGAATATTGCTGTCGCATTGATATGCAAAACTCTCCTCGTCATCGACTCCGCCTTCGTTCTTCCTGGCAAGTCGGGCATCTTGAATAGCCCTCCATGACCATCAAGACAAAGATCCTATTTCTCGGCTTGCTGGCGATTGCCAGCCTGTCTCACATTCTGGGCATCAGAATCGTCAGCGAAAGGCGGGAGCACGCCGAAAAGCTGAGCTTGTTGACACGCATGGAAACGGCAGAAAAGCTCGCTGAACTGGTGCATGAACTTCAGAAGGAGCGGGGGGTTTCTGCAGGCTATCTGGTCATCCATTCGGAAAGCAATACGGATTTTCTTGCCGCGCAGCGCGCCAATACAAACAAGGCAAAGACAAAGCTGGAGAGCTCCGATACGCGCAGCCTCGACTATCTGACAAGGCTTGGGACCACGAGAGAGAAAATATCAGGGCAACAGATGGCATCTGTGGACTCTTTCGGCTACTACACGCAGACCATTGTCGAGCTTCTTGACCGGATCGATGCACTGGCAAGGGAGTCCAATACGACGATGTTGAAAAACGGTCTTCGCACCCATGTCCACCTGCTCTATGCCAAGGAGTACCTTGGGCAAATCCGCGCCAGTGTCAATGAATCGCTTTCACATGGCGTCATGGATAGGGAGCGGGTTGCTGTCGTGGGCCGTCAACTCAATCTGCATCAATTCTACAGTCGGATGATTTTGCGTGAGGCCTCGCCAGACATCGCCGAAGCCATGGGGGCTGCCCTTGAACAGCCGCGTGCAAAGCGTACTTTCGAAATCATTGATGCCATGCTCTTCGGGCGAAAAGGTACACCCTCCGCAGCGCAGTGGTTCGCTATCGCCAGCGACACGATTGACCAGTTGTTAGACGTCGAAAAGCAATCGATCAACCAGTTGCGCCAACAAGCCAGGGTCGAGATTGCGGAAAGCGAGCGACGTCTGCTGATTGACGCCGGCGTCACCTTCGTCGCTGCACTTGCTTTGATGTTTCTAGCAACCTCGGCAGTGCTCAGTTTGTTGCGTGCGCTCAATGTACTGATTACCAATATCGAGCATACGGTCAGCACTCAGGATTTCTCCAATCGCATCCTGCCGCAGGGTGCCGACGAAATGGGCAGCCTGTCGCACAACTTCAATGAATTGATGTCCATTGCCGAGCATCTGATAAAAGAGAAGGATTATTTTGCCTCCACCGATTTGCTCACCGGCGCCTACAACCGCTATCGTTTTACCCAGCTGTTCGAGATCGAACTTCAGCGTGTCTTGCGTTACGGCGGTGCGCTCGCACTGATCATGTTCGATATCGACTATTTCAAGCGCATTAACGATGATTTCGGGCACGCTGAGGGCGACGCGGTACTGAAGGAAATCGCCCATCTGGTGCGTGACCTGATCCGCGCCAGCGACGCACTGGTTCGCTGGGGAGGAGAAGAATTCATGATCCTCGTGCCACACACCGGAGACGAGGCGGCCGATCTCGCAGAGAAGCTACGCACGGCCGTGGAAAACCATCGTTTTCCGCAGATACCAAGAGTAACAGTCAGCTTTGGCGTAAGTGCTTTTGTCCCCGGCGATACTCTGGAAACACTTTTTGCGCGGACAGACGAAGCACTCTATCTTGCCAAGAATCAGGGTCGAAATTGTGTGCGTAGCAGCACACCTGCAGCAGTTGACCTGGCATAACATAAAAGTGGCATCGGGTAGCGGATGATCACAATAGAGAGCGTTCTGGATATTTGCCAGCCGCCCAGTACGAAGCCAGTACGGTTGATATTTTGAAGTGGTCGATGGTGCAATGTATCGGGCGAAAGCAGCTGGACGAAACGCGATTTGGTGTTACCCGGCAGAAGAGCAACTTTGAATGGCTGCTTGCCTTGATTCACGGGTAGTTAAGGTGGGTGTCAGCCCTCTTTAAGGCAGCAGCTTAGCGGCAAAAGTAGCTGGTCACCGTGGAGTCGTTTCGTGCTTTGTTTCGCTCATTGGCATGAAACACGGTGAACGCATCGATGCAGCGCGAAATATTATCGCGGATGCCATAGACCGCGATCATCTCGTCTGGTCGATCTCCTGGAATGTTCATGACATACAGTGGCGGGCCGTAAGTGTCTACCAAGACGCCGTATGGCTGGCCTTCCCACGTGGTCTGCAGCACCGATTCGCGTTCGATGGTTTGTTGCCGCGCGACGAATTGTTCGCGGGGGTGTTTGGGCGAGCCAGCACATCCGGTGAGCAGTAACGCTGCCCCAAAGCAAAGGAACGAGCCGGGAACAATCGCCCAACTGCGGACAGCATGCCCGATGGCGGCCATTAGAACAGCCAGTGCAGGTCGGGAGGGCATTTGAACCTTTTTTAACCTTATTGTTTTTGAGGTTAAATTATAAAGGACAGATTGCTGCGCTGCAATCTGTCGGAGGTCATAGGGGGCTCCAGACGTTGATTGCGAACGCGCTCTTACGGGGGGTGTATTTTGCGCGGGTTAGCCGCTACTTCGATCCTTCACCGCTACAAAACTACTCGCTGATTCAGGCGCTTACTCGACGGTAATGGTGCCCTCGACGCCTTCGGCTGCGTGACCTTCCAGATGGCAGTGCACGCGATAGCTGCCTTTTACGACGGGGATAAAATAGAGTTCCATTTCTCCGCCGCGACGCATGACTTCAAATTCTGAAAAGTATTCAGCCTTGATTTCTGCCTGACCCTTTACTTCAACCTTGCGCGCAGCAATGCCGTGCAGGAACTCAGGCGCATTGAAATAATGCATGTTTGAACCGTTGTTAACGATGGTCAGACGGTAGGGCTGCATCGCTGTGAGTTTGAGGTTCTTGGGGAGAAAACCCTGGTCGCGTAATTCGATGCGTACCTCTTGCGTCTTGCTCCAGTCGGCGCGGGCAAGAATCTCTTTGCGCTGGGGCAGCGGTTCCACATGTGCGTCTGTGGTGTGCATGTCGTGCGGCGAGCTGCAGCCGCCAATGATTGCGACGATTGAGGCCAGTGCCATCCAGGATTTCAACATGCTTTCCCCTTGCTTAAATTGGTACTGGATGCTAGCCGTGCAATGCAAAATTTTCTTTGATCTTTGCCAGCTTGCAATCGATGCCGTGACATCAGTCAGACACGATTGTGTACCTCTTGCGCCGATTCGGCAATCATGCCGGAGTAGCGCATGATTGATTTGAGTTTATTACAGCGCAGGCCTTGAGTTTTCGAGGCCACCGTCCGGCAAATGAGCGCGCAGAGAAAGGAGGCTGTCGCGAAACTCTCCATCTGATGCCGAGGTTCGCGACGCAACGCTTTCCACAACGTTTAACGATTCGTTCAGTGCCAGATGCCGTTCCCTTTCCGCGAGTCGCCAGGACAGCGCCAGTGTCAGCACCTTGTGTCGTTGAGGCACGTCGACAACATCGGCTCGCAGATTCAGCTCGCGGGTGTTCGACAGGAGGTCTCGCAGCGTGAGCAAAATGCCTTTTACGTAGTGCGACCAGATACGGTCGGCTGCGAAAAGGGCCACCAGGTTGACGGCAACCAGTCCGCCAATAATGAGTAATGATTCCGTGAGTAAAGCCGAGAGCATGGAGGTCTGACCGGCAAAGTGGATGCGGTAAAGACTCTCCTCGATAATGTCGTTGAGCCGGATGTACAGAATCACACCCGCCACTGACAGGACGACTGCCTCAAGCACTACAAGCGCGATCAGCAGCCATTTTTGCAGGACATGGTCAATGTAATGAATCTTGCGTTGATGCGGTTTTCCTGGAGTGGAAGAATTCGTTGGCAGCGTATTCATAAGTCATGACATTCGTAACAAAGAGCCGATTTTGCGCGAGGAATAACGAGCTTTCCGTGAATCTTGCTGTAGCCCTCGTGACAGGAAACACAGCTGACCAGACCGCCGGGCAACAGGATTTTTTTGGAAATTTGCGAGACCTTTCGATAACCGCCGAATTTCATGGCTTTGGCGTAATTTGCGCCAATCGGGTGATTGAGCGACGTGGCCCCGTGACGAACAATCATGTTCCGGTCAACGCTGGGCGCGTCGTTATCACCTTTTGCACCATGGCACGCCATGCACTGTCTGGAAAATGGATCGAGCCTGGGGTCTGCCGTGGCATTGCTCACGTCGAGGTGGCCGGACGCGGTCATTGAGTTCCCCTGGTCACGCATGCGGGCAAAAAACTGCGCATCATGACAAGCGAGGCACAGCTCCCGGCCGCGTCGCTTGCCGCGCATGATGCCGGGCGTGTTGCCATGCACTTCATGACAGGTGCTGCAGGTCAGGTCACCTTTCCAATCGGCCGGGTAATCGGGGTGCAACTTGCCGCGTGGTGCGAAACCGCTGGGATGGCTGACCTGGGCTAGGTTCTTGTGGCAGGTTGCGCACAACTTTTCCTGATTGGCGATGAGCAGATGGGCTTGTTCCGGTTTTACCGGACTTCCTGCCAGGTGGCAGCCTTCGCAGGGCATATTGGCCGGGTGAACACCACCTTGTTGTGCGGCCATGATCCATGTCACCGAGGCGGCCAGTAGCACCAGCAGCGTGAACAGAATGCCTGCCGTGGAATAGGCGGAGCTAGAGACGCGCACGTTCGAGCCCCTTTTTTAATCGTGCGCTGATGGCCAGACGTTCGCCCTCACCAAGTTTGCCGGCATCCATTTTCACTAGTGCCTGGTCCACTTCTTCACGTAGTTCCTTGTAATGCGATGCCAAAACGCCAAGTGATTCTTCAAGGAGTGCAGCTTCCTGACGTAAACGATCGGACTCCCGGATCGGAACAGGCTTGACCGGTCCTTGGGCAATCGAAACTTCCAGATTGCGCGATAGCCTGAACAGGGGGCCGGCAATGCGGAAGCTGCTGTACAGCGCAATCAGCCAGGTGAGGACAGCGGTGAAGCCGAGCAGGAAGACCCCTCCGATCAGCAGTGCCGGGCCGAGATTATGCTGGGTGATGCTATGCGATTTGATTAGTTCGCTATAGCTCCAGCTCGCGGTGTCGGTGAGAAGGTAGAGCATGACAGCCAGCGCCGCAGCGGCTACCGCGCCGACCCACAGGGCAATCCTGGCGACCCAGCGCAGGTGGAACAGTATTTCAGGCGACTCGCCGGTGTGAACGGTCGTTTCCATTATTTCAGCGCTCGGTTGTTTTTGAAACTGATCTGGCGATTCCGGTCTGTTCAGACCTTGATCCTGTTACCCCAGAGGCCGTGCTTGTTGCACTCGGTAATAGCCAGCAGCTCGTCACCGTGGTTGAGGCGTAGCACAGCCGAGATCATCGGCAGCGAGAATTCCGGCTCCTCGTCGTTGATGTTGTATTCGCCAACAAGCACGCCCTTGACGTACAGCGAAATTGCCGAAATATGGTGCTCGTAAATGGATTCGTGCATTGCCTGCACGGTGACCTTGTAGAACACGCCGGCCGGTGTGTTGCCATAGGCCACGCTAGCTGCATCCAGTTTTTCCAGGAGAATGGACGGAACGTGCCCCAGTTCGTCGATCGTCGTCAGGTTGCTCGGATTAGCCGGGTATTTTGTGTTTTTTGGTACATCTGTCGCGCGCAAGTCAGCGGCCAATGAAGTGCCCGTGACCAGCGTAGCGCCGGCGAGGGCTGCTTTACAGAAAAATCGGCGGTTGAACTCGTTCATGGAAAGCTCCTTCGATTCTAGGATTGAGGAGAGTGGTGCTGCTCAAGAAGACCACGCCGTTGGAACCACGGCGAATAAAAAAGTAACCGCCTGATGTTTGGCAGAAGATTGTTCAGCTGAGGAGAATAAGGCCCAATTCATTATGCTGCCTCGCTATCGCATTGGTATGAACCGTTTTCGAGATGCAGGAGAAACGCGTCAGCGGGCATAGGTTTTGCGAAGAGGTAACCTTGAAAGGCGTGGCAGTTGTTGCGCGCGAGGAAGGCACGCTGGACTTCGTTTTCGACACCTTCGGCGATCACTTCGAGGCCCAGACTTTCACCGAGTGTGATGATGGCGCGTGTGATAGCGGCGTCGTTGCCGTCTTCGGCCAGATCGCGTATGAAAGACTGATCGATCTTCAGTTGTGCCAGTGGCAGTTTTTGTAGATAGGCAAGCGAAGAGTACCCGGTGCCGAAATCATCCATCGAGAAGCTGATGCCCAAGCTGCGCAACATATGCATTTTTTCAATGGTCGCATCAACGTTTTCGAGAACGATGCTTTCCGTCAGCTCAAGTTTGAGATGCGTTGCACGGGCACAGCTATCGGCCAGCGCTTGTCGCACGGTGTCCACAAAACCGCTTTCACGGAACTGCCGAGCGCTGACATTGACGGCAATTTGCAGTTCCTGTGTGCTTTCTCTCTCTGCCCAACTGGCAAGCTGCTGGCAGGCGGTTCTGATCGCCCATTCACCCATTGAAATGATCAAGCCGGTTTCTTCGGCCAGCGGGATGAATTCAATCGGCGAGACAATGCCGCGTTGTGGGTGCTGCCAGCGCATGAGCGCTTCGGCGCCGGTTGGTTTGCCTTGCGCATTGACCTGAAGCTGGTAGTAGAGCAAAAATTCCCTGTTCTGCAGGGCCAACCGGAGGCTTTCCTCAAGTGCCAGATTTTGCTCAAGTACAGCCTGCATAGCCGGGTCGAAGAAGCGCAGCGTATTGCGGCCGGCTGCTTTGGCCTGATACATGGCTGTTTCAACGCGCTTGAGCATATCCACGATGCTCAGATGATGGTCGAGGAAGAGGCAAATGCCGATGCTTGAGGTGCCATGGTATTCACGGCCATCCAGATCGTAGGGTTCGGCGAGGCTGCTGATGATCCTCTCGGCAAGCAGCTCTGCCTGGGTCGCAGCGTGCACTTCGCTGCTGTTGATGTCCTGCAGGATGATCGCGAACTCGTCGCCGCCCGCACGTGCGATGGTATCGCCATCGCCGACACAGGCTTGCAGCCGTTTGCTGACAGCGCTTAGCAGGAGGTCTCCGGTTTCGTGGCCGAGGGTGTCGTTGAGTAGTTTGAAGTTGTCAAGATCAAGCAGCAGCAGCGCGCCGTAGCACAGGCTCCGATTGCTTGAAGCCATCGCCTGCTCCAGCCGGTCGATCAGGAGCCGACGGTTGGGTAGCATGGTCAACGGGTCGTAGAAGGCGAGATTGCGAATTTTCTTTTCGGCAGCGACGCGATCAGAGGTGTCGGAGAACGCGCCGATGTAGTGGGTAATCTCGCCGTCCGGGTCGGTAACAGCACTGATCGTCAGCCATTCGGGATAGATTTCACCGTTCTTTCGGCGGTTCCATATTTCGCCTGCCCAGTGCTTCTCCACCTTGATGCTCTGCCACATTTCGCGATAGAACTGATCGTCATGGCGCCCCGAGCGCAACAGTGCCGGCGTGCTGCCGATGGCTTCCTCGGCGCTGTAGCCGGTAATTTCGGTGAAAGCACGGTTGACGCGAAGGATCTTCATGTCAGCGTCGGTAATCGTCATGCCTTCCTGCGAATCGAAGGCTGTTGCAGCGATACGCAGATCGAGTTCCTGCTTCTTTCGAGCCGAGATGTCGCGTACGAAAGCACAGTTGTATTCGCGGTCACCAAAACGCACGTGGTTAGCGACAATTTCAACTGGGAATTCGCGCCCGCTACGATCCCGCTGGATCGATTCAAAAGTCAGCGAGCCGCGCTTTTGCAAGTCGAGCCAGTGATACGGCCATGCCCGCTCGTTGTACAGCGTATCGACGTCGGGAACGCTGAGCTTTATCAATTCATCTAGCGGATAATCCAGCGAGCGACAGGCCGCCGCGTTGGCGTCAATGATGTGCGCATCCGGAGTAATCCAGAAGAGGGCGTCGGAGGCCTGTTCGATGCTGAAACGGGAAAGGCGCAGGGCGGATTCGGCCTCCTTGCGGATCGCCATTTCACGTTCAAGGTCGGCATTCGCTGCCGCCAACTCACACGTTCTCGTGGCCACTTGCCGGCGCAGGGTCAGCGGCCGCATCATCAGGTTGTGCACAAACAGTGTTGCGAGCAGCGCCAGCATCAAGGCTGCAGCGCCTTCGGCGATCAGTCTCGGGTAGCCGATCCATCCTCCCGCAGGTTCGACGCTGAGCGACCATCTGCCGTTCGGTACGTCGAACGTATGAGTGGCGGCTGCCGTCAGCGGCAGATTGTCTGATCTGGCAAAAATAAGGGGCGTAGCGCTGTCTGGTGAGTTGCGCCACAACAGGTAACGATAGCCTTGTTTTTCCATGTCATGTAATTGCGTGGCGCGCAGCAGGTCGGGAATGTGCACGATGACCGTTACAAATCCCCAAAAGATTTCTTCGTCGAGCCGGTTGAGGAAAACCGGCAGTCGTCCGACCACTGCACTGCCACCCTGAATGAGTTCGAACGGCCCGGCCAGTGTCAGTTTTTTGGTGGCGACTGCCAGGTGTGCCTCCTTGTTTCTTGCGTTGTCGGTCAGCAGATTATGGCCGATTGCCCGCTCGTTTCCCTCCAGTGGAATACTGTGTGTGACGATGCCATCGGGTGCCAGTTGCAGCGCGCTGATGCCGCCGTAAATAGAGAGCATCTGCCGAGCCAGTTGCTCGAAGTTGGTGATTTTTCCGCCGCCCTGTCGAACAACTGCAGCCAGTGCATAGCTGGCCGAGAGCGATCGATCAATGCGCTCCTGAATGTCGCGTCCATGGGTGGCGGCGACGTTTTTTGCCGTTTCGCGTTTTTCAAGTTGTCGCTGATTTTCGCCCGATACGACGAGCAGCGTGGCGACGCCCAGCGTGATGGAAAATATCAGTATGTTGATTGCACGGATGCGCAAGCGGTCTCCATTGTCAGAGGCCGCCTGGCTTTTTTCAATGAACATCTGTTGTCTATCAGTGAGCGAAGAGGCGCTTGAGGAAGCCGCTGAAACCATACGCCTTAGAGGTATTTGTGTTGTTGGTAGCGCTGTTGATGGTGTTTCGTGCGACGCTCGTCGATTCAATCAACTCGGCTTCGAAAGCCCTTGCGCTTTCATCGCTGATCGCTTCAACCTGATGTCTGCGCAGTAGCGCAGGATCTTGCTTGAGTTGCTGATGCTTGGCGATGGCGGAGCGCAGAATGATTTTCAGATAGCCGGCCTTGATTGGCTTTGGAACGAAGCGGTAGATCTGGCCTTGATTGATTAATGAGGACACCAGGTCGGCGCCGCTCTCTTCGGCCAGAACAACCGTGACGATCTCCGGGTAGCGTTGCTTGAGAAGACGGATCAGACGGGTGCTGTCCACTGTGCCGATGTGTGTTTCGGTGACGATAACGCTGATATTGCCGCTCTGCAATTGCTGGATGGCATCGACGACGCTGCTGGTATGGATCACTTCGGCGTAGTCGCCAACGGCCAGTTCGGCCTGCGCGTGCACCCCCGGGTCTTCATCAAGAACCAGAATGCGCGCCGAGCTGGCGGCCAGAGCGGCATCCTCCAGTGGCTCCGGGTCAAATTGTGCCTCGGGCAGCGAGCGGGCAATTTCAGCGGCTTGTGCGACGACCTTGGGCAGGTCCGCCACGTTCCATGGCTTATTTACGTAGCGGAATATTTCGGATTCATTGACCGAGCGCAGGATGGCCTGCATATCCGAGTAGCCGGTGAGCAGGATACGCATGGCGCGGGGTGATATGGCACGCGCCTCACGCAGAAAATCAACGCCGCTCATTTCGGGCATGCGCTGGTCGCTGATGATGACATCGAAGCTTGTCGCTTCGCGTACCAGCTTGAGTCCTTCATGCCCGCTTGTCGCCGTGGTTACGTCAAAATCCTTTTGCAGCAGCCAGTTGAGCGCGCGCAGTACGTTCGGTTCATCATCGACACAGAGAACACGGCTACGGGTGATCGCGGGGCTGCAGGGCATGCTCATGGAAAGGGTGGCGGAGGTCATCAGATTCTCTTTAGTGACGATGCTGTTCAGTTGTCAGTTGGCGTGCGGGCGACGAGCGGCAGGATGATTGTGAAAGTCGTGCCTTTGCCCTCTGCGGTCTCAACCCGGATATCGCCACCGTGGCTACGCACGATGTCGCGTGCGATGGGCAGGCCGAGTCCAGTACCCACACCTTTTGGCTTGGTTGTGAAGTAGCTGTCGAAGATGTGCGGCAGCGCATCAGCCGGAATGCCAGTACCTGTGTCGATGACTTCGATGCGCAGGTGGTCGCGTTCGTGCATCGTGCGCACGGTGACTGTTCCCTTCTCGGGAATCGCTTGTGCTGCGTTGGTGATCAGGTTGAGGAAGACCTGGTTGAGCTGCGACGGGTTGCATTCGATTGCCGGCAACACGCCAAATTCTTCGATGATCTGCACGCACGTTGGAATGGCACTCTTGGCCACGTAGATGACGGTGTGCAGCGATGCGTTGATATCGGCGTCGACCACCTTGGCGCGATCAAGGCGGGTGAAGTCGAGCAGGTTCTCGACGAGTTCGCGCATCTGCTCGAGTCCCTGCAGGACATCGCCGAGCATCTCAATGATCATCTCGCCATCTTTTTCGTTGACCGTGATGCCGCTTACGTGCGGTCTGGCTTCGGCCATGTTCAGGATGACGCGCTCAACCGGTGGCGTGTCACGAACCAGTTTGGCGAGCCGGTCGGCAACACGCAGTGGCAGCAGAAAGCTGCGTGTTGCATCGATGGCCAGGGTGACGTTGTTGAGCGAAAAACCGATCGGCGTGTTCAGCTGGTGGCTGACACCGGCAACCAGTTGGCCGAGCGATGCCATTTTTTCGGACTGAGCCAGCTGTTGCTGGGCCAGGTCGCGTTCCCGGTGCTGCGTCTTGATGATCTTTTCGGCGTTGCGAACAATCACGAAGAGCGCCAGATACAGCGCGCCGAACGCTGCGGCCACGATGGCGGCAAGTTGCTGTTCTGTGCTGCTGATTTCGGCAAGGAAGGGCGTAACGTCGGAATAAATCTCGAAGACACCGACAGTTTTTCCGGTTTTTGGATCATATTGCGGGATGTAGCTTTGGATCAGGTCCCGGTTCTCGACGACGTTCTCGAATGCGCTGAACTTTTCTTTGTGTACGAGCTCTGTCTTGACAGTACCTGCTGCCGCGCCGACGAAACCGGCGTTGGCGCTTTTGTCCTCGCCGATCTGCTTGAGTTCGGAGGAATAGACGGTACGGCCGCGCAGATCGTAAACTTTGATCTTGTAGGTGCTGCTGCCACGCATCAGTTCCAGTGTGTTGTGGTGTATTTCCTGAAGTCGGGAATTTTTTCCCAGATCCGGGGCTGCGGTGGCAGCGGTTTCCTCAAGCAAGGGGAGAAAATGGCTGTTCCATAGATTGTTGGCGAAGACGCGCGTCAGGTTGACGTTGCTGCTTTCCTGAAGGCGAAGCATATTATCGATTGACAGGGATCGATAGAAGTAGGCGAGTGCACCACCTGCGATCAGAAAGAAGGCAAGACTCGTTAGGGTGACATATCTGACTAGCCTGAAATGCATGGAATTTCGCTCCCTGTAGGACGTTTTTCTATTACTAAAGATATATGATTGCAGCTCTTGCCGATGTAAACGCATGGTTCATGCCAGCGTTAGCTCTCCGTGCATGAAGTGATGTGTGGCCTAGTGGGAGTTGCCGAGTGAGCGATTTGAGATTGAGCGACGCGGAAGCCAGGCCGGTACAAGGGCGCACTTTGTCGCGGACGTATCTGGCGTGCTTGTTTTGTATATTTCTCGTGGTTTTCGGCATGGCGGCGTGGGATATCCTCCAGTCGCATGTCGAGCAGCGGCGTGCTCTGGCGTTGCAGGAGGCAACTGAACGCGCTGATGCAATCGAACGGCGGCTCGAAGAAACGATGGGGGCTGCTTATTTGATGGCCGGGGCCATTATTCAGGACCAGGGGCGGAACCCCGGGGTGCTCGTTAACGCGATCGCGCCGCAGCTCTTGATGCAGTTTCCGCTGGCCGCTGCAATTCAGGCGGCGCCAAAAGGCGTTGTTCGTTACAGCTATCCGCTCAAAGGTCATGAACAAGCGATTGGTCACGACCTGCTGGTTGATCCGACGCGCAACCGGGAAGCGCATCTGGCCGTGTCGTCTGGCAAGCTCACGCTGGCGGGGCCATTTCAGTTGGTGCAGGGTGGCAATGCTGTGGTGGTGCGTTTTCCGGTCTATCTTGCCAATACTGACGGATGGCCAAAGTTCTGGGGGTTTACGACCGTACTCGTACGTGTTCCCGCTCTGCTGGATGCGGCAGGGCTGATCGATCTGCAACGCGGGGGTTATCATTATTCAGTCTGTCGCGTGCTTGATCAGGGCGGCTGCGAAGTTTTTGATACGCAGGGCTCCGCACTCCCGGTTGCTCCCGTGCGGGCTACCATGAACGTCCCGAATGGCAAGTGGATTCTGGCCGTGTCTCCTGTAAAGGGGTGGTGGCGGCCGGCCGAGGGTGTTGTCGTTACATTGATCTGTCTTGTCCTTGCTGTGGCGCATACGGTACTGATACAACATTTGTACAGGCGGCGCGAATCCCGGCAAATTCAGGCTAGATCCGCGCTTTGATCGGGATCACCGTGCAGTCGCCTCGCCGCGTGTTCTTATTACGTGTTTCGGCGGCCGGCAGAGTGTAAGCGCCGGTAGCCAGCAACTGGCGAAAATCGGTGGCCGGGATGGCGCGGGAGAAGTGGAACCCCTGCAGGATGTCAGCGCCGGTTTCGCGCAGGAAAATGACCTGTTCTGCCTTTTCGACGCCCTCGGCGATGATTTCCAGCTGCAATGAGTGTCCAAGCGCGATAATCGCCCGCGTGATCGATACGGCTTCCCCGTCTTCCGGCAAGTCGGTAACGAAGGACTGATCAATCTTCAGGGTATCGATGGGCAGTTGCTTGAGGTAGCTGAGGCTGGAGTGGCCGGTGCCGAAGTCGTCTATCGAGAGCTTGATGCCAAGTTCATGCAAGGATTCCAGTACTTCAATGCCACGCTTTTTGTCGCGCATGATGGCGCTTTCGGTCAACTCGATCTCAAGGCAGTTTGCCGGCAGACCGGTACGGCGCAGAATTTTTTTGACCTTGTCGAGTAGCAGCGGGTCGGTAAGCTGGATGGCTGACAGGTTGACTGCGACGAAGTACTCTTCGCCTGTTGTTTGACGCCAGCGCTGGGCTTCCTGGCAGGCTGTGCGCAGAACCCATTCGCCGACTTCGATGACCAGCCCGGTTTCTTCAAGCACTGGAATGAAGGTCGCGGGGGAAATGAAGCCGCCCAGGTCAGGCTGATCCCAGCGCAATAGCGCTTCCGCACCGAGGATGCGACCGCTGTCGGCTGCGACCAGTGGCTGGAAATAAACGATGAGTTCTTTGCGTTCCAGGGCGCCATGAAGTTTTCCTTCCAGCAACATACGTTCGGCCGAGTTCTGGTTCATTTCGTGGTGGAAGAAGCGGTAGGTGT
>JBIJCY010000353.1:0-3407 GCA_044344385.1 Rhodocyclaceae bacterium
CGGCCGAATACATCGCAGAATCGGCATTGCCTGTCAGTTCTTCTGCCGTACTCGCGTCATCCGGGTAGACACTGATGCCGATGCTCGCCGATAGGCGGAATTCATGGCCTGCCAGTTCGATCGGTTGGTGCAGGGCCTTCTGAATGGACACAGCGCGCGTGGCGGCGTCGTTGGCGTGATTCACACCGTTGAGAATCAGCGCAAACTCGTCACCGCCGAGACGGGCGACGGTGTCGCCATCGTTGATGCAACTGGTGAGGCGTTGCGAGATTTCGAGCAGGAGCAGGTCGCCGGTGGCATGGCCGACCGTCTCGTTGATCAGTTTGAAGCGGTCAATGTCGAGGAAGATGACGGCGAGTGCCGATTTCGTTCGCGTGGCGATGTCCAGTCCTTGCTCAAGGCGCTCGGAGAAAAGCAGGCGATTCGGCAGCGAGGTCAGCGCATCGAAGTGCGCAAGGAAGTTCAGGCGCTCAGCGACCTGTTTGTGGCTGGTCAGATCCGAGAATACGGCGACGAAGTTAACAATATCGCCGCACTCATTGCGTACGACACTGATATTCAGCCACTCCGGGTAGTGTTCGCCGTTCTTGCGCCGGTTCTCAACTTCGCCGCGCCATTCGCCGCTTGTTTGCAGGGAATGCCACAACTGCTGATAAAACGCCGCACTCTGCCGGCCCGAGCTGAGCAGGTTCGGGTTCATGCCGACAACCTCTTCGGGCGTGTAGCCGGTGACTGCGGAAAATACTTTGTTAACCATCAATATGCGGTTGTTTGCATCGGTGATCATGATACCTTCCGCGCTGTTTTCGAACACGCGTGCAGCCAGATGCAGTTTGCTTTCAGCCCCTTTTCTCTGCTCTTCCCGGGCGATCGAATCGAGGGCGAGGGCGGTGTTTTCGGCCAGTTCCTTGAGTAATTGATGTTCCTCTTCCGCCAGCACGTCGGCTGCGCCGCCAAGAATGCCGATGCCGCCCACCATGCTGCTGCCAATGTTCAGCGGCAAGTGAACAATGTAGCCAAGGCCCGTTTCGGCCATTTGTGCACACAGTTTGTTGTCGCAGCGCTGGGCCGGGGAGCAGAAAATGCTCTGGTTCAGCGAGCATGGACTGTCGGGTTGACTCAGTGCGGTAATCAGTTTTTCGGTGATGCCGGTCGTCGCGTCGCCATGGGTGCGGATGATTAGCTGATTGGTTGGCTCAAAGCGTACCCAGACAGAAGGGAAAGCGCCTTCAAGGTGGATCAGTTCGGCGATTTCTTGTACCAGCGCGCTGCTATTCCGGGTACGGATAATGGTCTGATTGACCGCACTCAGCGTGCTGAGTACCCGGTTGAGTCGGCGGGCACGCACCTCCGAGGCTTTGCGCTCGGAGATGTCGTGCACGACGCCGACGATCCCACCCGCCTCGCCGTTGGTCGCGCGCGTCAGTGCCTTGTGGAAGAGCAGATCGTGGCGGGTGCCCGAAGCGTCCCTGCTGTTTGCTTCGTAGATCCGGCTGCCCCCCTCGACCAGAAGCTCCGGATCGAAGCGGCTATGGCTGTCAATATCTTCGGGAGACCCGTCGATGCTGCGCCGGCCAATCAGTTCAGCCCGTTTCACGCCAAAGAGGCTCTCAAAGGCCGCGTTGACCTCGATATATCGACCTTCGCCGTCTTTCAGAAAAACCGGTGAAGGGATGGCATTGACAAACTGTTCAGAGAAATTGAGAAGCTCAGTCAGGCGTCGTGCGAGCGCTTCCTGTCCGGTGATGTCTTCCGCAAATTCCAGGATATATTCCGGGCGGCCTTTGCTGTCACGCAGAGCAATCTTGCGGACGCGCAACCAGCGCTCGGGCTGGCCGCGTAGCGTCAGTCGTTCAGCCGGCAGTTCGATGACCCCGGATTCAAGCATTGCACGGTAGTCGGTATCGGAGAGCATGCCGGCAAATTCGGCGGGGTAGATTTCTTCGTTGCTGTGACCGACCAGTGTGTCGCGTTTGCGGCCAAGCAGCCGCTCGGTCGTCTGGTTGACTCGCAGGATGCGCAGGTTGCTGGCGCGTTTCAGCGTGATCATTCCCGGCAGATTTTCGAACATGGTATCGAGCAGTGTATGCGACCGTTCGAGTGAACGCTCGGTACTCTCGCGAGAGTTTATCTCCTTTTGCAGCGCAATTTTTTCCTCGTCCAGCTGGCGGGTGCGCAGCCGCACTTCGCTTTCCAGCTCTGCGGGTCTGCGCAGCAAGCGTAGCGAAAGAAAAAAGGCCAGCAAGGTGCCGAGCAGCATGAATGCCCAGCGCAGGTCGCTGAGTGCCGCTGAGCCCGGCGTTGCCGCTTGAACGCGCAACTGCAGATAACCACCGCCAGAAACAGGAATAGCGCTGACGGCCCAGTCGGCCTTAGCAGCGACTGTCTGCTTCTCGAAAATGGTAAGAAGCGGGGCGCGATTTTCCCGAAAATAGTGCAACTGGACAGCGTAGCCGTCAGCGACGAGGTCCGGGAGACGAGCTTCGTCAATTAGCGCACTGAGCGGTGCAATGGCCGTGGCGTAACCCCAGAATTTCTGTTTGCTGCTCAAGGCTTGCGTTGATACGAGCAGCGCGCCGCGCGTACTGATGATTGGATCGCCAGCCGATGTCAGCGGTACGGAGCCAAGGGCTGGTAGCAGCGCTTCATGAGGAGCCGGTGAGCTCTGCTCTTCGGGGCGGTTGGTAATTTTTCCTTCGTGGTTGATGCTGAGCGGACGTTGCCCACTGCGGGCAATCTCGATGCTTTCGACTGCGTCGTTCTGGCGCATCACCTCACGAGCCAGTGAAATGAAAGCCGTCTCGGATTGCAAGCCGAGACTGGCCGTGAGAAGAAGCGGGGCGCGGGACAACCGCTCCATTGCCTGTCCGAGCATGCGGGCATGGAAGTTGGCATGAAAGCGCGCTTGCGCAAGTACTTCCGCTTGTTGCTGGTGCTCAAGGTAAATGAGGTAGCTGCCAACCGGTACGGCGAAAATGAGGGCAATGCCACAGGCGGCCAGATAAGCGCGGTGGCGGATTTGCCCGATCGATCCGATCAGTTTGTTCATGTGCATGCTGTTAATTCACCACTTTCTGCCTGCGGCAGGGATGTTCCGCAGCGCGAAACCAGTGAGAGTGACAGCAAGATGGGTGCCAGGCGCGCAGGTGCTTTGTCCGGAGCACGGCCTTGCGCGGTAGGTAAGTGCTTGAGTGCTAGTCGTCAGACAACGAGAAAGTGCGAACCACCAAGGCAGCAAGTTCACCAAGTTCACCAAGAAAACATGATGTTAACTTGGTGTGTCTTGGTGAACTTGCTGCCTTGGTGGTGAAGTTTTTTTGTTGCTTTTTAAGGTGACTGATTACTCGGGTTTCGGCGCCGTTGGTTGCGGGCGGTCTTCTTCCTTCAGCGGGTGGAATACTCGGTTG
>JBIJCY010000217.1:0-5207 GCA_044344385.1 Rhodocyclaceae bacterium
GAGGGTCGTGAGTTCGAATCCCACCGCCCCGACCAGTTTTAATAGTATCAAAAGCATCAAGAAGCGACACCGGCGGGAAGCAGTTTCAGGATCGCAGTTTCCCAAAAAGTTTCGCAACTCGCGCCCGTAGCTCAACTGGACAGAGCACCGGCCTTCTAAGCCGGGGGTTGTGAGTTCGAGTCTCGCCGGGCGCACCAGAACAGTGGCGGTGTTAGCTCAGTTGGTAGAGCACTGGATTGTGATTCCAGTTGTCACGGGTTCGAAACCCGTACATCGCCCCAGTAATGTAAAAACGGCGAGTGATGAAGATCACTCGCCGTTTTTTTGATTCTGCGATCAGGGAAGTTCTTCCCGGTGCAGCAGAAAAACATGCTGATCGCCTGCGCTGGTGTCAAGCCAGGTAAATGGCGTCTCAGGGAACGCGGCTTCCAGCGCGTCGCGGTTGTGGCCGATTTCGACAATCAGTAAACCGCCGGGGTTCAGGTGGTCGCCGACTTCCTTGAGCATGATGCGCACCAGATCAAGTCCGTCTTCTCCGCTGGCCAGTGCCAGTTCGGGTTCGTGCCGGTATTCTTCAGGCAATACAGCCATTGATTCAGCGTTGACGTAGGGTGGGTTGGAGATGATTACGTCGTAGCGTTGTCCGTTGAGCCCGGCAAACAGATTTGATTCGACGAGGTGCAGGCGTGATTCAAGCCCGTAATCCTTGATGTTGCGCGTGGCCACAGCCAGCGCATCGGGTGAGATATCAACGGCATCAACCGTGGTTTCCGGGAAAGCCAGCGCGGCGAGGATTGCCAGACAACCCGAGCCGGTGCATAGATCCAGTACACGGCCTACGGCCCAGGGATCATCGACCCAGGGGGCCAGTTGCTCGCGCAGCAATTCGGCGATGAACGAACGTGGAACGATGACGCGCTCATCAACATAGAAGCGATGCTCGCCCAGCCAGGCTTCGTTGGTCAGGTAGGCGGCTGGCAGGCGTTCGCTGATGCGGCGCTCGATGATGCTCAGTGCGGCACGGCGCTCGTCGCTGGTCAGCTTTGCATCAAGGAAAGGTTCAAGGCGCTCAAGCGGCAGGTGCAGGGTATGCAGCAGAAGATAGGCTGCTTCATCCCAGGCGTTGTCCGAGCCGTGCCCGAAAAACAGCCCGGCTTCGTTGAAGCGGCTGACCGAAAAACGCAGCACATCGCGTAGCGTGGAGAGTTCCTGTCGGGCTTGTTCAAACATTTTCGGGTAGCAGTTTTTCAAGAATACGGCGGTAGATGGCTGAGAGTTTCGGCAGCGCGGCGATGTCGACGCATTCGTTGATTTTGTGGATGGTCGCGTTGACCGGGCCGATCTCGATGACTTGCGGGCAGATCTCGGCGATGAAGCGGCCGTCCGAGGTGCCGCCGGTGGTCGACAGTTCGGCTTCGATGCCGGTTTCTTCACGGATCGCCGACAGGGTCGCGTCGACCAGTGCGCCGCGTCCGGTGAGGAAGGGCTTGGCGCCGAGCGTCCAGTTGATGCTGTAGTCGAGTCCGTGGCGGTCGAGAAGCCCGCACACTTTTGTTTTCAGCTCGTCCGGCGTGCTCGCCGAGGCGAAGCGGAAATTGAACTGGATTTCGACGGCGCCGGGAATGACGTTGCTCGCCCCCGTGCCGCCGTGGATATTCGAGATTTGCCAAGTGGTCGGCGGGAAAAACTCGTTGCCCTCGTCCCAAGTTGTTTGGGCAAGTTCGGCAATCGCCGGAGCGGTAAGGTGGATCGGGTTCTTCGCCAGATGCGGGTAGGCAATATGGCCTTGTATTCCCTTGACTGTCAGCTTGCCGGAGAGCGAACCGCGCCGGCCATTTTTTACGGTGTCGCCGAGTTGATTGACTGCGGTCGGTTCACCGACAATGCAGTAGTCCATCGTCTCATGGCGGGCACGCAAGGCTTCGGTGACCGCGACGGTGCCGTCGATCGCATCACCCTCTTCATCGGAGGTCAGCAGGAGTGCGATCGAACCCGTGTGCGCGGGCCGTGCCGCGACGAAGGTCTCGATCGAGGTGACGAAAGCGGCCAATGAGCTCTTCATGTCGGCAGCGCCTCGACCGTAGAGCATGCCTTCGCGATGGACGGGCTCAAAGGGGTCGCTGTGCCACTGGTCGAGCGGGCCGGTTGGAACGACATCCGTGTGGCCGGCAAAACAGAGCAGCGGGCTGGCGCTGCCACGACGTGCCCATAGATTGGTGACTGCGCCGCGATTGATGTATTCGCATTTGAAACCGAGGCGTTCGAGGCGTTTGGCGATGATTGGCATACAACCGCCATCTTCCGGCGTGACCGAGTGTCGGGAAATTAGCTGCTCGGCCAGGCTGAGCGTAGGGCAGGGGGTTGTGTCGTGCGGCATCTATTATTCTTCGTTGTCGTTGAGGCTCAGCGTGAATTCCTTGAAGGAAGGGCCGCCCGGGTTGGTGGCCGAGAAGTCGAGTGGCGTGTCGCTATGCTTTTCCTCTTTTTGTGCGCCGCCATTGATTTCAGAGTTGTTAATCAGCCACGACAGGTTGGTCGGCGAGTCGGCATTGGCCAGCGCTTCATCGAGTGTGATGACGCCATCGCGGTACAGGCGGAACAAGTCCTGTTCGAAGGTCTGCGAGCCGGGCGCAAGGCTCTGCTCCATTGCTTCCTTGACCGCAATCACCTCTCCGCGCTCGATTAATTCCTGGATGTGGCGTGTGTTGAGCAGCACTTCGGCGGCCGGTGTGCGCTTGCCGTCCGGTTTTTTCACCAGACGCTGGGAGACGATCGCCTTCAGGCTGACTGAGAGGTCGAGGTAGAGCGAAGTCCGACTTTCCAGCGGGAAGAAGTTGATGATGCGGTTCAGTGCGTGATAACTGTTGTTGGCGTGCAGGGTTCCGAGGCACAGGTGCCCGGTTTGCGCGTAGGCGATGGCGGCCTGCATCGTTTCCTTGTCGCGGATTTCGCCGATCAGGATACAGTCCGGTGCCTGGCGCATGGCATTTTTCAGCGCCATGTCCCAACTCAGCGTGTCCATGCCGATTTCACGCTGGTTGACGATTGATTTCTTGTGCTTGAAGAGAAACTCGATCGGATCTTCAATGGTCAGGATGTGGCCGCTGCGGTTTGCATTGCGGTAGTCGAGCATCGATGCGATGGTTGTCGACTTGCCCGACCCTGTCGAACCGACAATCAGCATCAGGCCCCGCTTCTCCATGATCAGCTCGGACAGAATGGGCGGCAACGCCAGGCTGTCGAGTTCGGGAATGTTGCCGAGGATGTACCGTACGACGATTGAAATGGATGCGCGCTGCCGGAAGATGTTGATACGGAAGTTGCCGACATGCGGAACGCCAAAGGAGAGGTTCATCTCCATCGTCGCTTCGAAGGTCTTGAGCTGATCCGGCGACATCAATTCGAAGGCGATCTTTTCGATCATTGCCGAATCCATCACTTGTTGATTGACGGGTACAGCGTTGCCCTGAATCTTGATGTGGATTGGCACACCAGCGGAGATGAAAATATCCGAGGCCTGCTTTTCTGCCATCAGCTGGAAAAGTTTGTCGAGAATCATTGTGCCTCCGCCGGTTCTGTTTTGAGTAGTTCGCTGTGCTGAAGTTTAGTCGCCGCGCAGCAGATCGTTGATGCTGGTCTTGGCGCGTGTCTGGGCGTCGACCTTTTTGACGATGACGGCGCAGTACAGGCTGTAACTACCGTCCTTGGAGGGCAGGTTGCCAGAGACTACCACGGAGCCCGGCGGCACACGGCCGTAGTGGACTTCGCCCGTTTCACGGTCATAGATTTTTGTCGACTGACCGATATAAACGCCCATCGAGAGCACCGAGCCTTCGCCGATGATGACGCCCTCAACCACTTCCGAACGTGCACCGATGAAACAGTTGTCTTCGATGATTGTCGGGTTGGCCTGCAGTGGCTCCAGAACACCGCCAATGCCAACACCGCCGGAGAGGTGAACGTTCTTGCCGATCTGTGCGCAGGAACCGACTGCCGCCCAGGTGTCGACCATCGTGCCGTCATCGACGTAGGCGCCAATGTTGACGAAGGACGGCATCAGGACTACATTTTTGCCGAGGAAGCAGCCGCGGCGCGCGCCGGCCGGCGGCACGACACGAATGCCGGAACGTGCGAATTTCTCGGCGTCGTAGTTGGCAAATTTTGTCTGTACCTTGTCGTAATAGCGCATCGGGCCGCCATCCATGACCTTGTTGTCTTCGAGGCGGAAGGACAGCAGCACGGCTTTTTTGATCCACTGATGCGTGATCCAGTCGCCATCGATTTTCTCGGCAACGCGCAGCTTTCCTTCATCGAGCTGGCCAAGCACGATGGATACGGCTTCACCGATTTTTGCCGGTGCGGTACCGGGTTGCAGCGTGGTTCTGACTTCCCACGCGTCTTCGATGATCTGTTGGATTTCCTGCATGGTGCTCTCCTAGAGGTTTGAAATAAATGAACGGATGCGATCAGCTGCTTCGACGCAGTCTGCGAGCGGCGCGACCAGTGCAATGCGCACAAAGCCGGCACCCGGATTGACACCCTGTGCTTCACGGGCCAGATAGCTGCCCGGAACCACCGCCACATTATAGTCGGCAAGCAGACGCCGGGCGAAGTCCGTGTCGGTCATCTCTTTAGGGGTGCGTGCCCATAGATAGAAGCCGGCATCGGGCATCGTCGCGCCTAGCACATCGGCTAGCAAGGGTGTCACGGCGGCAAACTTCTCCGCGTACTGGCGGCGGTTCTCGCGCACATGCGCTTCGTCGTTCCAGGCGGCGACGCTGGCGGCCTGCACCGCCGGGTTCATTGCGCTGCCGTGGTAGGTGCGGTAGAGCAGATAGTTCTTGAGCACAACTGCATCGCCGGCGACAAAGCCTGAGCGCATGCCCGGCACGTTCGATCGCTTCGACAGGCTGGAGAACATGACCAGACGCTCAAAGCCGCGCCCGAGAAGCTTTGCAGCCTGCATTCCGCCAAGTGGCGGGTTGGTCTCGTCAAAGAATATTTCCGAATAGCATTCATCCGAAGCGATGACAAAACCGTATTTGTCAGACAGGGCAAAAAGCTGCTTCCAATCGTCGAGGTTCAGTACCTTGCCGGTCGGGTTGCCCGGCGAGCACACGTAAAACAGCTGCACGCGTTGCCATTCGGCTTCTCTCAGCGCGCCGTAGTCGAATGCGAAGTCGTTTTCGGGCAAGGTATTCAGGAAG
>JBIJCY010000258.1:0-4570 GCA_044344385.1 Rhodocyclaceae bacterium
GCGGCAAGGGCGACCATAAGCATCTGCACGGGCTTGAGTCGCCCTATGCCTTCACGGATGTAGCCACATTGATCCGCGACTTTCTGCAGGACCTGAAGGAGATAGCGCCATGAACATACTGGAAGTGAAGGTCGGCGAACCGGTCGAAAACAGCCTGGCCGCTTTTGGCGACGCGCTGCAATCGGCTATCGACGGGGAAACCGTAACGCCGTACTGCGGCATTGGCTTTGCGACGATGGCGCAGTTCGGCGCAGTATTTACGCCCAAACGCTGGGAACTGGTCGAGACATTGAAGACAGCGGGGCCATTGAGCATTTATGCGCTGGCCAAATCCCTGAATCGGCATTACCGCAATGTGCATAAAGACGTGACCGCGCTAATCGAATGGACTGTGATCGAAAAAAACGAAGCGGGAAAAGTCTTTGTGCCGTGGGATGAAATCGACGTGCGCTGGCCGCTGCTGCGTTACGCAGCCTGACGCTATCCGAAGCACCCTGAACCTGCCTCGCCGAGGCAGAACACTACGGCGATGACCTGCTGAAACATTACGTTTAATTGGGAATTACAATCCGTGCAATTGGGAAAACAATAGGTCATATCAGACTCAAAACAAGCTGATATGGTGGCGTAACAGGATGACGTCGTAAGGCGGCGCCGGCCGCCAGCAAGCAAGCAAGCGACGATTCTTTCGCCGCTTGCCAGCGTTTTAGCGCAACTCAGTGGTTCCGGTTACCGCTGCGGTGTGACCCGCCACCCGGCTTGCCCGTACCCGAACGACTACCGCCCGGCGTACCGGAACCGGGACGCCCGCCACCACCCGAACGACCACCGCCTGCCGGGCGTTGACCGCCACGCGCACCTGACGAACGCATCAGAATGGGCTCGGCACGAATGCTCGGATCAGGTTCATAACCCGGATAAACCGAAGCTTCAATCTGGACCTTGAGCAGGCGTTCGATATCGTGCAGCAGTTTGTGTTCGTCGACGCAGACCAGCGAGGTTGCCTCACCTTCGCTGCCGGCCCGCCCGGTGCGGCCAATACGGTGCACGTAATCTTCAGCAACGTTCGGCAGTTCAAAATTCACCACGTGCGGCAATTCATTGATGTCGATACCGCGTGCCGCAATGTCGGTCGCGACCAGCACGTGCAGCTTGCCACTCTTGAAATTGGCCAGCGCCCGGGTGCGCGCGTTCTGACTCTTGTTGCCATGGATTGCATCGGCTTCGATACCGGCCTTGAGCAGCTTGTCGGCGAGCCCGTTGGCGCCCCACTTGGTGCGCGTAAATACCAGCACCTGATACCAGCCGTTATCGCGAATCAGCTCAACGAGCAGATCACGCTTGCGTTCACGATCAACCTTATAGACGCGTTGTTTGACCAGCTGGGATGCCGTATTGCGGCGCTCCGACTCGACATACTCCGGATTGACCAAAAAGGTGCTGGCCAGCGTACGGATTTCGTCCGAGAAAGTGGCGGAAAAGAGCAGGTTTTGCCGCTTCTTCGGCACCAGTGCGATGACTCGCTTGATGTCATGGATAAAGCCCATATCGAGCATGCGATCGGCTTCATCAAGCACCAGCACCTCAACCGCAGACAGATCAACATTGCGCTGCTGGCAATGATCGAGCAGGCGGCCCGGTGTAGCGACGAGAATATCGATGCCGCTTTTGAGCGCCGAAATCTGCGGATTCATGCCGACACCGCCGAACATGACCAGCGATTTAAGCGAAAGATGCTTGCCGTAAGTGCGCACGCTCTCTTCCACCTGAGCAGCCAGTTCGCGCGTCGGGGTCAGGATCAGTACACGGATCTTGCGCGGCCCGGTAACGCGCGTTGCAGCAAGACGATTAAGAATTGGCAAAACAAAACCGGCGGTCTTGCCGGTGCCTGTTTGCGCGCAGGCCATCAGGTCGCGCCCGGCGAGGACAACCGGAATCGCCTGTGCCTGAATTGGGGTGGGGGTTTCGTAGCCATGATCAGCAATGGCACGCAGGATCTCGGGTGCGAGACCCAGTTCGGTAAATTTCATGCAGGAGAACTCCAGGCGTTTGCCATGCGTGCGGACAAAACCACGGGGGCTGTCACGAATGCACGAACCAGTCTGGGCAAACACTCAGGGATATGTGAGTCGGGCCAGGCGAGAATGCCAAGCCACATCGGACGGGCGCCAAGACTGATGAATAGCGCCACGAGGAAGGCGAATACTAACACAGCGCGGCCATGCCCGGACCATATCCGGGGCTGTTGAAAAATAGCCCTTTAATTACTGCGGATTTTCAGTAATGATTAGCGTCCCCAACGTCAAAATAATACGGAGACAATATGAAACAAGTGATCTGGGTGCTGTGGCCCGCATTTATCGCGGCCGGCATTGCCGAAGTCGCCTTCTTTACCCTGATTGATCCGGGCCAGTTGTACCTGCTTGGACAACCCGTGGAAGTGTCAGCAACGGCCACCTACTCGATCGGTTTCCTGCTGTTCTGGCTGCTTTGCGTCGGTTCAAGCCTGATGACCTACCTGATGCTGCCAAAGAGCATCAAGAACGCGCTTGGACGGATCGCCGATGAACGCGAAGACCTGTCGCGCCCGAAACGCCGCGTACACGCAACGGGTGGACAGTAATCATTCGTCCAGAAAAAACGGCCTGTTAAGACGACAGGAACATCAAGTTCTGCGGCCGGGCAGGACTGGTTTCTGCCGGCCAGATTTCAAGGGCACCAAGCGCTTGGCGACACTCCTCGGCAAAAAACAGAGCTCCCGATTGATTCCGCTCTGAACGATATGCTACGGCATTTCTACTAAGTTAATGCGTAGGCGATGCCGCATAACTGCTCTAAAAAGAAAGCGAAGCTTTAATTGCTTCGGTTGCCCGCGATGACAAAGGATGACTGAGCATGAGCGACATAAAGCTTTTTCGCTATACCAATAACGGCACTACAGAGCTGGCCGGAAAAGCTGTTGCCATTGAAAAGACGCTACAAAAGCTGATCGAATCGCAGATGGAAACGTTCCTTGGTGTGCGCTTCCTCGCCACCGAGTACAGCACCGGCGCCAAGCACCGCGGGCGCATTGATTCGTTGGGGCTGGACGAAAATGGTTGCCCGGTGATCCTAGAATACAAGCGGCACACCAACGAGAACGTAATCAACCAAGGCTTGTTTTACCTAGACTGGTTGTTGGATCACAAGGCAGATTTTCGCTTGCTGGTGATGGACAAACTTGGCAAGGACGAAGCAGACAAAATCGAGTGGAGCGGCACACGCCTCCTCTGCATTGCAGCCGACTTCACCCGCTACGACGAGCACGCAGTGGCACTGATCAACCGCAATATCGAACTGATCCGCTACAAGCTGTTTAGTGACGACTTGCTCTTGTTCGAGCTGGTAAATGGCGGTAGCGCCGCAACAACACAATCTACAGTAGAAACCGACGAATTTGTGGTCGAGACTAAGCCGGTAAAGACTCCTGCCGCCTCCACCCTAGCAATGAAGACCCACGCAGACCAGATCACTTCAGCTTCCCCCGAGTTGCTGGCGCTTTTCGAGCAGGCGCGCAGCTTCATACTTGCACAGGGTGACGACATCATTGAGAAGCCGCTAAAACTCTACGTTGCCTTTAGACGCCTGAAGAACTTCGTTTGCATGTCTCTAATCTCGAAACAGGACCCGCATGTGTTTCTAACGCTAAAGCTTGATCCGAAAACGGTCGTATTGGAGCAGGGTTTCTCGCGTGATGTAAGCAACATTGGCCATTGGGGAACCGGTGATCTGGAGGTAGTTCTGCGATCGTCCGCCAATTTTGAGAAGGCAAAAGCTCTGATCGAGCGTGCCTATCAAGAAAACTAAACGCCAAAGCGCTAAATAACGGAAAGTCCGCGCTCGAGGTCATCCTGCAAATCAACGACGGCCTCGAGCCCGACGGCAACCCGCAACAAGGCTTCGGTGATTCCCGCTGCGGCGCGTTGCTCGGCCGTAATGCGGCCGTGCGTCGTTGAGGCGGGGTGCGTCAGTGTGGTCTTGGTATCACCGAGATTGGCGGTAATCGACAACAGTCTGCAGCTATCAACCACCTTCCAGGCTTCACTGCGCGCGCCCTTGACCTCGAAAGCGACAATCGCCCCGCCGCTCGTCTGCTGACGGTGCGCCAGCTCGAATTGCGGATGCGAGGGCAGCCCCGGGTAATAGACACGCGCCACCTTCGGATGCGCCTCCAGCCAGCGCGCCAGTTCCAGCGCGCTGCTCGATTGTGCCTCCATGCGGATCTTCAGCGTCTCCAACCCCTTGAGCAGCACCCAGGCATTGAACGCCGACAACGTCGGGCCCGCCGTGCGCAAAAACTTCAGCACTTCGTCGGTTAATATTTTCGGACCGGCGACAGCCCCACCCAGCACACGCCCCTGACCATCGAGATACTTGGTCGCTGAGTGCACGACAAGATCGGCACCCAAGTCGAGCGGACGCTGCAAAATCGGTGTGCAGAAACAGTTGTCGACAGCGACAAGAATGCCGCGTGCGTGCGCGATCTCAACCAGTGCGGCGATATCGGCCACTTCGGTCAGCGGGTTGGACG
>JBIJCY010000218.1:0-5205 GCA_044344385.1 Rhodocyclaceae bacterium
TCGTGCTCGGCGCCAAGGTGCCGATCGTGCTGACCAGCCGTGCCGACACCGCCGAAACACGTATCGCTTCGTGCGTGATCGCCGCGCTGATCGCACACGCCAACCGTAACAAGCAGGCAGTCGCAGAATGAAGCAAGGTATTCTGACGATCAATGCCGGCTCGTCGTCGATCAAGTTTGCACTGTTTGAGGTGAATGGTGCTGACAATACCCTCGCACGCCATCCGTCGCTGTCCGGGCAGATTGACGGCATTGGCGCGGAAGCGAAACTGGTCGCCAGAGACGTCAACGACAAGCGTTTCCCGGATGTTGCACTGACCGCCGGGATCAAGCACAAGGAGGCCTTTGACCAGTTACTGCGCTGGCTGAGTGGTCACAACGAAGACGACTGGCACATCAGTGCCGTCGGCCACCGCGTGGTGCATGGCGGGTCGCTTTATTCGCAGCCGATTGTCCTGACCCCGGCAGCCCTCGCCGAGCTTGAGCAATTCATCCTGCTTGCCCCGCTGCATCAGCCGCACAACCTTGCCGGCATCAATGCGCTCTCGGCGCTACTGCCGGCGATTCCGCAGATTGCCTGTTTCGACACTGCCTTCCATCGCACCCAGCCACCGGTCGCCCAGATGTTCGCCATCCCCAAGGCGCTCACCGCCGAGGGTGTCAAACGCTACGGCTTCCACGGACTCTCCTACGAATACATTGCGCGCATACTCCCCGAGCACACGGCCAAGGCCGATGGCCGCGTGCTGGTCGCGCACCTTGGCAACGGCGCCAGCATGTGCGCCATGCTCGGCCGGCGCAGCCAGGCCACGTCGATGGGCTTTACCGCCATCGACGGACTGATGATGGGTACGCGCACCGGCGCGCTTGACCCCGGGGTGCTGCTCTACCTGCTTGAGAACAAGGGAATGGGCGTCAAGGATCTGACCAACCTGCTGTACAAGCAGTCGGGCCTGCTCGGCGTTTCGGGCATCAGCCAGGACATGCGCACCCTGCTCGCCAGCGATGATCCGGCAGCCGCCGATGCGGTCGAACTCTTCTGCTATCGCGCGATCACCCAGATCGGTGCGCTTGCAGCGGCGATTGGCGGCCTCGACGCCTTGGTGTTCACTGGTGGCATCGGCGAGCACGCAGCCGAGATCCGGCGACGTATTGCCGAAGGCTGTGCCTGGCTAGGGCTGGAACTCGACAGCACCGCCAACACTGCAAACAGCATCCGCATCAGCACCGCGGGCAGCCGCGTTGACACACTCGCCATCCCGACCGACGAGGAATGGATGATTGCCGAGCACACACGCGACCTCCTTGCGGCGTAGGGTAATTGCGCAAAAGATAAGAACACACCTCTTTCAACGCAGAGAACGTAGAGACGCAGAGATCGCGGAGAAAATCAGATAACAAAGATTTTTTCTCTCTCTGCGCCCTCTGCGTCTCCGCGCCCTCTGCGTTGAGAGCGTTTTGTTTTTGCTTTTCCGAGCACGAACATGCCAGCCAAAGCGTCTTGTGCGCTGCAGCAAAAATATTCTTCTTTTCCTCTAAAACAGTGATTTTTCGGCATTTTCCGGCGTGCTGCGCTTTAATGCCGGCCCACTACATTTAGTCAACTTCTTGCCTTGAGCTACTACATGTAGTAGCTTACAGTCTGTTAAGCCGTGAATTCGCCGGCGCTATCACTTAATTCATAGCCACTTACAGCAACAAGTTAATCGATCACTTTCAAGCGTTATCTGCAGCATTTACGCCACTACTTGCAGCCAAAAATAATAGAGGGACAAACCATGAGCCAGGTTACACAACAACTATCCTTTGCCGTCACCGCCGACACCCCCAAGCCTGCACCGCTTGCCGAACAGGAAATCTCCGGCGAGGTGCTGATCGAAAAATACGCCAAGGGCGACGAGACTTCGGTGCACGATGTGCGCCGTCGCGTTGCCCGCGCACTGGCTGCCAACGAAGAAGAAAAGCAGCGTGCGCACTGGGAAGCGCGCTTTCTGTGGGCGCAGGAAAATGGGTTTGTCCCTGCCGGCCGTATCAACTCGGCTGCCGGCACCGATCTCGCCGCAACGCTGATCAACTGCTTTGTGCAACCGGTCGGTGATTCGATCGTCGAACTCGTTGACGGCAAGCCGGGCATCTACAGTGCGCTGGCTGAAGCCGCTGAGACGATGCGTCGTGGCGGTGGTGTCGGTTACGATTTCTCGTCGATCCGCCCGCAAGGTGCGCGCGTCAAGGGCACGCAATCGCGTGCCTCGGGCCCGGTCTCCTACATGCGCGTTTTCGACCGCTCCTGCGAAACCGTCGAGTCAGCCGGTGCCCGCCGTGGTGCGCAGATGGGCGTGCTGCGCTGCGACCATCCGGATATCGAACTGTTCATCCACGCCAAGGACCACGGCGACCTGACCAATTTCAACGTATCGATCGCTGTGACCGATACCTTCATGGCCGCTGTCGAAGCCAACGGTGAAGTCGAGCTGACGCACCGCGCCGAACCCAATGCCGACATGAAGGCACAAGGCGCCTACCAGCGCGACGACGGTATCTGGATCTATCGCAAGATGCCTGCCCGTGACCTGTGGGATCAGGTGATGAAGTCGACCTACGACCATGCCGAGCCGGGAATCCTCTTCCTCGACCGCATGAACAAGGACAACAACCTTTACTACTGCGAACTGATCGAAGCGACCAACCCCTGCGCCGAACAACCACTGCCGCCCTACGGCTGCTGCTGCCTGGGCTCGATCAACCTGACCATCTTTGTCAAGAATGCCTTCAGTGCCGAAGCCGAGTTCGATTTCGCCGGCTTTGCCGAAGTCGTCAAGGTATCGACACGCATGCTCGACAACGTGCTCGACGTCACCGCCTGGCCGCTCGACCGCCAGCGTGAAGAGGCCGCCAACAAGCGCCGCGTTGGCCTCGGCTTCACCGGTCTCGGCGACGCCCTGTGCATGCTGACGCTGCGCTACGACCGGCCGGAAGCCTCGGACATGGCGGCGAAAATTTCCGAATGCATGCGCGATGCAGCCTACCTGGCCTCGGTCGAACTGGCCAAGGAACGCGGCGCGTTCCCGCTGTTCAACGCCGAGCTCTACCTCTCCGGCGGCAACTTTGCCTCGCGCCTGCCGACCGAAGTCAAGGCCGAGATCCGCAAGCACGGCCTGCGCAACTCGCACCTGCTGTCGATCGCGCCAACCGGTACCATCTCGCTGGCTTTTGCCGATAACGCGTCGAACGGCATCGAACCGCCCTTCTCGTGGACCTACAACCGCAAGAAACGCATGCTCGACGGTTCGCTCAAGGAATACGCGGTTGAAGACTACGCCTGGCGTCTTTACAAGCACCTGGGCGGCAACGTCGAGAACCTGCCCGACTACTTCGTCACGGCGCTCGAAATCTCGGCCGAGGCGCACAAGAACATGGTTGCCGCAGTCGCCCCGTACATCGACACGTCGATCTCGAAGACGGTGAACGTCCCCGCCGACTACCCCTACGAGGAATTCCAGAACCTCTACATGAGCGCCTGGAAAGCCGGCCTGAAGGGCCTCGCCACCTACCGCCCGAACAGCGTGCTCGGATCGGTGCTCTCGGTCGAGCCCACCAAGGCAGAGGTCGACGCCAAGGCGCCGCAGGACTTTGTCACCGGCGATGCCAACCGTCGCCTGTCGATCAAGAACCTGCCGGCCCCGGTGCTCTCCAGCCTGCGCTGGCCGAACCGCCCGAACATGCCGGAAGGCAACATGGCATGGACCTACATGATCGAGCATGAGCACGGCAAGTTTGCGCTCTTCGTCGGCCATATCGAGCAGGAAGGTCGCTCCTGGCCCTTCGAAGCGTGGGTCAATGGCCCATCGCAGCCACGCGGCCTCGGCGCCGTTGCCAAGACACTGTCGATGGACATGCGCGCCAACGACCACGGCTGGCTGGCACTGAAACTCGAATCTCTGGCCAAGACACCGAACGGTGAGGGCTTCGACATGACCTTCCCGCCGCACGGCGAGCGGAAGCGCATGCCGTCGATTGTCTCGGCGATGGCGCAGCTCATCCAGTTCCGCGTCGAACAGATCGGCGCCTTCAAGCACGAAGGCCCGACACCGGTGCTCGACGCCATGTTCAGCCTGAAAGAGCCGAAAACCGGCACCGATGGCACGCTGTCCTGGACGGTCGACATCTTCAACCCGGCCACCGGCGAAGACTTCGTTCTCGGCCTGAAAGAAATCACCCTGCCTGACGGCGTGACGCGCCCTTACTCGGTCTGGCTCTCGGGCAACTACCCGCGCGCCCTCGATGGCCTGACCAAACTGCTCTCGCTCGACATGCGCGTCCTTGATCCGGCATGGATCGGCATGAAGCTTCGGAAGCTGCTCGACTACCCCGAGCCGCTCGGCGACTTCATGGCCTTCATCCCCGGCACGCGTCGCCAGACCAACTACCCGTCAACGGTGGCCTACCTCGCGCAGCTGATGATCCACCGCTACGCGATGCTCGGCATCCTCGACGAGAACGGCCTGCCGCTGCAGCAAATGGGCATCCTCGAAGCCCCTATCGGCAGCACCGCCGCCAAGCCCACCGCAGGCAAGCTGTGCGGCGAATGCGGCAACCACACGATGATCCGCAAGGACGGCTGTGATTTCTGTACGGCTTGTGGCGCGGTAGGAACCTGCGGGTAGAGACAGCAACACTGCGCTTGAATTACCTCATCAGTTGCGAACTACTCGTTTGAGCAGTTCGCAAAGGACGAGTAACACATGAAACCCCGAGACTGAAAATCTCGGGGTTTTCTTTTACAACATCACTTTTTACCCCTGGGTTTGTCTATTTCTGGCCCGGGACGGTTTAGATGCAGCACATCCCAGTGGTAGTTGAACTGTTTTTCTGCGAAGCGTGTTTTCTGCGGCTCGATCAAATTACAGGTAGTCGCGCAGCCGGATTCCGGCGCCTTGATCGCCCAAACGGCCAGGCTGATGGTTGGCTGGCAAACGCTTGCCCATTGTCGGTGATTGACAGCCGCGCCTCGGCCACTGGCACAGCCGCAACGCCCTTTGCGCGGGCTGGTAAGTTGACCGGAGACATCCCTAGAAAAACGATGCAGCTTGATGCAAAGAGGAGGTTCTTGCCGAACAGTTGGAACTGTTTATTCGTCCGCATTCTGGACACCTCGCTCAGAAATGTCGTCGATCTGCGTTGGCAATGTTGCCACCAGACAGCAAGG
>JBIJCY010000219.1:0-5187 GCA_044344385.1 Rhodocyclaceae bacterium
CAGCCAGTTGTCGAACATCGCGGTCAGGCGCTTCAAGCCACGCGGGGCTTTGAGCGAAGGCATGAAGGCGACCTCGGTGTAGCGTCGCACGGCCTCGTCCAGCGTGGCGATCTGCAGTTCTTCCTTGGAGCCGAAGTGCGCGAACAGGCCGCTCTTCGACAGGCCGGTCTTTGTTGCCAGCGTGCCGATGGTCAGCGCGTCAAAACCCTCGATGCCTGCGTGCTGGACGGCAGCATCAAGGATCGCGGCGCGGGTTTCTTCGCCTTTGGAAGTTTTGGTTTGTGAACTGGACATGACTGAATAATAGAACGGTCGTTCTGTTATTGCAAGGAGATTTTAACCTAAAAACCTCAGTTCAAACCACTGCGACACGGCGAGCATGCCGCAAAGCAAATCCCGTGGGACGGCGAAAATCCTTGGTCTTGAGGGTTTTTATGGCTCACTCGTTGGGTGATTCGTCAAAGCTGTACAAGTTCTTGTTTTTCCGCCGTGTTCGTTGTGTTCGTTGTATTCGCCGTGGTTAACTGCTTTTTCAAGGGTTTAAAAAAACCTTCGCGTGGCCTTTTCGCTATTTCGTGATCTGCAGCACCAGCGGCACCAGATTGGCGACCGCACCCAGCCCGAGCGCGGCAAACGTCAGCTTCATGGCGCGAACACGATTCGGCAGGTTGCCTGAAGGGATAGCTGCGGCATGGATCAGCCGCCCGGCAACCAACGCAAGGGCAACCAGCGCCACCAGCCAAACGGGTGAGCCATTGACCTCGGCACAGAGCATCAACATCAGCGCAAACGGAACGTACTCGGAGAAATTTCCGTGCGCGCGAATGGCGGTTTCAAGGTCGGCATGCTCGCCAGCGCCAATCGCTACCTGATGGGCGATACGCTTCTTGATGACGCCGAGTGCCAGACGAATGAACACGGGCACAAGCACGATGGCCGTAAGCGCGGTAACCGGCGCGGTGATATTCATGTTCGATGTGTCCTGTGGTGAAGTTATGACGGTGCATCGTGCCGCAAGTGAAATCACATGGCAATCAGGGCGCTCGTTAATCGCCTTCAATCGGCAGTGCCGTTTTGTCCACAACCCGGCGCAGGATGAAGCTCGAATGCACGCCGGTGACACCCTTGATGCGGGTAATGCGGTTGAGCAGCAGTTCCTGATAGGCATCCATATCGCGCACGACAACCTTGAGCTGGTAGTCGGCGGACTGCCCGGTGATCAGCAGGCACTCCATGACTTCAGCGATTTCGCTGATTTGCGACTCAAAGTGCTTGAAACGCTCGGGTGTGTGTTGATCCATCGAGATGTGGATCAGGGCGTGCAGCGACAGGCCAAGCGCTTTGGCGTCGACGAGGGCGCGGTAGCTGGTGATCAGGCCGGCTTCTTCGAGTGCCCGCACGCGCCGCAGGCACGGCGAGGGTGATAGTCCGATGTGGTCGGCGAGGTCCTGGTTGCTGAGTCGTCCGTCGTCCTGCAAGGCGCGGAGAATCTGTCGGTCGTAGCGGTCAAGTTCCATTGAATTGCCTTGTTGTTTGATAACAAGGCATAAATTTACTATTTCTTATTTAATTGCGCAATATGCTGCCAATTATATTTAAATACTAGGTGCATTACGCAATCAAATTCTTCCGCACTTTCGCTAAGATGGCTTCCATCGAAACAGCATTGCCATTCAGGAGCCGCCACCATGTCAAATCAGCCTGCCACCAAGTACCGTCCTTTTCCTGCCGTTGATCTTGCCGATCGCCAGTGGCCGGGCCGCACGATTACTACTGCTCCGGTGTGGATGAGTACCGATCTGCGTGATGGCAATCAGGCGCTCTTCGAGCCGATGAATAGCGAACGCAAGATGCGCATGTTTGGCATGCTCTGCGACATCGGTTTCAAGGAAATTGAAGTGGCCTTTCCTTCGGCTTCGCAAACGGAATTCGACTTTGTCCGGCAACTGATCGAAGAAGCACATATTCCCGAGGATGTGACCATCGAAGTACTCACCCAGGCGCGCGAACATCTTGTGCGGCGAACCATGGAGTCCTTGAAAGGCGCACGGCGCGCTATCGTCCATGTTTATAACGCGACGTCGAAGCCATTTCGGGAAAATGTTTTCGGCATGAGCAAGGCTGAAGTGATCGAAATGGCGGTGTCGGCGGTTCAACTCGTCAAACAGCTCGCCAGCAAGCAGCCGGAAACCGAATGGGTGCTCCAGTACAGCCCGGAAACCTTCACGGCGACCGAGCTCGATTTCGCGCTTGAAGTGTGCGATGCAGTGACCGCCGCCTGGGGCGCGACGCCGCAGAACAAGGTCATTCTCAATTTGCCGACCACCGTCGAAATCGCCACGCCCAACATCTACGCCGACCAGATCGAGTGGATGCACCGCCATCTCGCGCGCCGTGACAGCGTGATCATCAGCTTGCACCCGCATAACGATCGCGGCACCGCCGTCGCTGCTGCAGAGCTCGGACTGATGGCGGGCGCCGACCGCGTCGAGGGCTGCCTGTTCGGCAATGGCGAGCGTACCGGTAATGTCGATCTCGTGACCCTCGCGCTCAACATGCATACACAGGGCGTTGCCTCGGGGCTCGACTTCTCCGATATCAATTCCGTTGCACGCACGACCGAATACTGCACACGTTTGCCCATTCACCCGCGCCATCCGTATGTCGGCGACCTTGTGTTTACGGCCTTCTCCGGATCGCATCAGGACGCGATCAAGAAAGGTTTCGCCGTGCAGCAGCCTGAAGCCTTGTGGAATGTGCCCTACTTGCCGATCGATCCGACAGACGTCGGGCGCAGCTATGATTCGATCATCCGCATCAACAGCCAGTCTGGCAAAGGCGGTGTCGCCTATCTGCTCGAAACCGGTTACGGTGTTGTCATGCCGCGTCGCTTGCAGGTCGAGTTTTCCGGCGAGGTGCAGCGTCATGCCGATAGTCATGGCATCGAAATGAGCGCTGCCGACATCTGGCAACTCTTCTCGCGCACCTATCTCGAATGTGACCGGCCGGTGCGCTATGTCGAGCACCATTTGTTCGAACATGGCGCCGCACAGGGGATCCGTCTCGCTGTTGAAGTCGATGGCGGGCATCATTTACTGACCGGCGAAGGCAACGGGCCGATCGATGCCGCGGTGCATGCCTTGCAGGGACTCGGCATCGCCGTTCAGGTACGTAGCTACGAAGAGCGCGCCACCAGTCCGAGCCGCGAAGCCGGCAATGCGCAGGCTTGTGCCTTGATGGAGTTGGCGCACATGAGCGGTGGTCGCGAGTGCTATGGCGTGGGTATTGACGGCAACATCGTCACCGCGTCGATCAAGGCGCTGGTGAGCGGGGTTAACCGGCTTGAGGTGGGGCGTGCTGAAACCGTTGAGGTCAGGGCTGCATAAGCGAGGGCGATGCGGGCCCGGTATTGACCCTAAAATACGCTGAGTTTTTTCGTCGCAATGACGGCAATGCGGTGGTTGCGGTCAGCCGGTGTAATATGACGTCGGGCAGTTCCCGACCCTTATGGAAAGCTTTCCATAAGGCCATCAAGAGACATTCACCCTCCCGAACAAGGGCCTGTTTGAACGCCCGGCGCTAAGCGGTCTCAAGCGCCTTCCAATCAGCGCAACCACACCGATTCATTCGGAAATACGCAGTCAGTTACGCAGTGGTGGCCACTGCCTGGCCGTATGCACCAAGGCCAATATCCACACCGTTTCGTTTTCGATCTCATACACCAAACGATAACTTTCATGAGGGATCAGCTCGCGGGTGCCGGAGATCTTTCCGGCACGCCCCTGCTTTGGGTACTCGCTCAGTCGGGTTGCCGCCTCTCTGAAAAGCGCATCCATCCATCCGTGCAGCAGCACGGGGGTTATCGGCCGCGATGTAGTCCCATACCTCAGCGCGATCCTGCTGCGCCTCCGGCGTCCAAAAAACTCTCACGCCTGAGCCGCTACATGCTCGCGCCGTGCGGCAAATTCAGCTTCGACCTCATCGTTCGACCGCCCCTGCCCGGTGCGCATCGACGCACGACCAGCCTCGACCTTGCCGCGCAGGAATTCATCGTACGCCCGCGCATCGCGTTGCCGTTGAACAAACTCGCGCATCAACTCACGCAGCACCTGAGAGGCCGGACGGTGGGATGCCTCGGCCTCAGCCATGAACTCGGCGCGTAGCTCAGGCTCCAGCTTCATTGTAAAAACAGCTTCTTTGGACATGATCATTTTCTCCACGCAAAAACATATACGAAGTATATACCTTGTAAGCACGTTCGGCGACATCAAGAAAATCGGCCCCGCTCTTTGCAAAACCTATGCGCTACGCCAACCGACGATGAAAAGCACTACTCAGCGCCCCGGATACCGCACCCGACACCGCTCAAGATCATTATCCGAAGGCAACACCCATTCCGCCCGGGTGCGCGCACCAACGCTCATCGCATCGCTCGGTATCGCCGAATGACCAAGCCCCAGCACATGGCCGAACTCATGCACCAGGCTCTTGTATAGCTCAAGCTGCGGGTCGATGCCGCGTTGCCGGTAGGTATCAAAAACATTGGCGTAGAGCGTGATGTCCGCTTCCAGCGCCGCGCCATTACGGCGCGCCCGCCAACTCGTCCACGCACTGTAGCGCTTGCCATCACGCGCCCAGCCAACCACGTTGGCGCCGTCCATGATGCCGGGCACCTAGTCCGTTTCGCCCAGATAACGCAACTCGATGCCACAGGCACCCCAGCCAGCCGCCGCCCGCTGGATGAATGCCCGCGCCGCCGTATCATCCAGCCAGTCAGGCTTGTTCTGCGGGTTGTAGTGCCAACCGATAAGATCTTGACGCCAACGCAAGGGGCTGTCGCCGCTCACTTCGGCGGTGCTGCTCAGGCTGTGCAGAAATAAAACAAGCAGAAATGCGATACGGATCATGTCGTCAAAAAGGAGGGGAAGCAGTCATATTCTATGCGTTGCGATGTGGTCATGCGGGTGACACTTGCGACAAAGCCAGTCCCAGCCACAAATCCCGTCGCCGTCAAACCGATACACAATGGACAGAATCTCAATCGTCATTTGCAACACAAGCGTTTGGTGATGTTTTAACTATGACCTAAGTGATGTATGCGGGAAGTGAAAAAGAAAATATACTCGCGCGCACAAAATCACAACAATCATAAAAACAATGTCACCACTAAGGGAGGCGGGGCGCCAC
>JBIJCY010000031.1:0-15734 GCA_044344385.1 Rhodocyclaceae bacterium
GGCTTTGCCGTAGTCAATCGCCGTTTTCCCAGACCAGCCGTATCCGCTACCGATGGTAGAGAAAACCCCGCAGCTTGCCTCACCGACGTCGCATGCTCGGGTCGTATTCCGTGGGAGACACTGGGGGTCCGGAAGCTTGACGCGTGGAACAAAATCATCCGATACAGCGTCAGCCCCGTTTTTGCCGGAGGAGCAACCGGCACGGACCCGATTAACCTGACGTCCACCCCAACAAAAAATGTTCGCGCTCGCGATTCCAGTGCGGTTGCCGACGCGCCACTGGCGACTGGAGTGCCTGCCGTTGTTTTTTCTCACGGAAAATTCAGCCACGGCGAAGACAACGCGGGAAACACCCTCCCCGACAGCCTTTCAAACAACGCGGATGAAGACGCAAACAACACTGCTTCAATTACGTTCTATTCAAGGCTGATCTCTACAGACACTTCCGCCCCTGGGGGAGAGTTTGACGATATCGTTACATGGGTTTCGTCCAGCGTGCTGTTCAATCGCATGATCGCTGCGGGCAGGCTGCCCTGACGCGCACGCTAACACATGAGTGGCGAACTTTGTCACCATCGCAAGGGGATGACGCTACCCATGCGAGAGTCGCTGACAGCATCCGGCACGATGCCTATTATCGGCCTGTGGATGACATTCCAAATCCTCATTGACCGCACCCCTGCTTTGCGGTCAAATAAGCCTATGCTTACGTTCTACTCCTCGCGGCAACCCCATGAGCACTGACGACGGCTTCTTCGCGACCCTGCGCAACGCCGGCGTCGCCCCGGGCGACTCGGAAGAATTGCGCCTGCAAAAATCATTGCTGATCTTTGCCACCGGCCTGATCAGCTTTGCTTCAATGCTCTGGTTGTTCATCTACGCCCAGCTCGGCCCGCAGTTTTCATCGACGATCCCGTTCATTTTTCAATTTCTGCTGATCGGCAATCTGGCGATTTATCTCAAAACGGCCAATTTTGATGCCTTCCGCCTGATCCAGCTGTCGATTTTCCTGTTTTTGCCTTTCGTCGCGCAGTGGAGCATGGGCAATTTCATCACGGCCAGCGGCGTCAGTTTGTGGGGGCTGCTGGCACCGGTCGGTGCGGTGCTCTTTATCGGCCCGCGCGAGTCGGCCGCCTGGTTCTTCGCCTACCTCTTTCTCACCGCACTGTCAGGCGGTTTCGACTATTACCTGGCGGATTCGGTATTCAGCACCCAGCCAAAGGTGCCCACTCAGATCACAATTTTCTTTTTTGCACTGAACTTCGCCGCCGTCTCGACCATTGTTTATCTGCTATTACGCTACTCAGCCACCGAGAAACTGCGCGCGCAAGCCAGCCTGGAAGAAACCTTCCGCATGCTGCAAATCGAACAGGACCGCTCCGAGCGCCTGTTGCTCAACATCTTGCCGGGGGCAATTGCCGAACGCCTGAAAAACAGCAACCAGACGATTGCTGACGGCTTTGCCGATGTCACGGTGATGTTTGTCGACATTGTGAACTTCACCAAGGTTGCCGAAGGGCTGACACCACAACAGGTGTTCACCATGCTCAACAAGATTTTCTCGTCCTTCGATGAACTGGCTGAGAAGTACGGGATGGAAAAAATCAAGACGATCGGTGACGCCTACATGGTCGCCGGCGGACTGGACAACGACCGCGCCGATTACTCAGATGCCATTGTCGATATGGCCCTGGAGATGCGCGACTTGCTGCACCGCGACTTCAACATTAATCAGATGCGCCTCGAAGTCCGTATCGGGGTTGGCACCGGCCCGGTTGTCGCCGGCGTTGTCGGCAAGAAAAAATTCATTTACGACCTGTGGGGCGATACCGTCAATATTGCCAGCCGGATTACCAGCGAAGGCGTTCCCGGCATGGTGCAGGTCGACGAGGCGACCTATCGCCGGCTACATGAACGCTTCGACTTCCATGAGCCGCAGACCATTTACCTGAAGGGCAAAGGCAACATGGTTGTCTATCGCCTGATCGGTCGCAAATCAGGCAACACCAGCATCGTCGCCTAACCCGGCCGGCAAATTTCAGGCCGTTGAGCGAATCTTCTTTAACTCAAAGCAGACATTGCCGGCCACATTGTTCGACAACCGCAGTTCGTAGCCCAGACCCACGGCCTGTCGTGCCGAGTTATAAAGTCCGATCCCCAGACCATTTTCCGAAGCGACCGGGGCCAACAACAAATCGGCAATAACGTCGCCGCTGAGCGGGCTACCGCTGTCGCATACGCGCAGCGAGGCCGCGTCGCTGCTCAGTGACACATTTACGCGCAACCCCGTTTCGTTCTGCCGCTTATCCAAGGCATTCTGCAGCAGATTGTCGAGCACGCTGTCAAACAGTGCGGCCGGTATTTTTGCCCCGGGCACCAACACCACCAGCTCAAAATCAATCACCTCGTTCTCATGGCGCTGCTGCACCAACGCCCACCAGGCATCAGCCTCTACCAACGATCCCGTCTCGTTCTGCGGCGCTTGCAATTTTTCCAGCGTCTGGCTCAGGCGCTGCGTCACTTGCGGTAACTGACGTTGCAATAACTGGCTGACCCGCTCCGAATCCTTGCCGTCCATGGTCTGCGCCAGATAGCAAAGATTATTCAGGGATTGCAGCAGGTTTTTTACATCGTGCGTCAGGCGGGCGCCGGTTTCATGCACCGCCCGCAGATAGCTGATCTGCTGCAATTCGCGGGCGCGTAACTTGGCCACGTAATACTCATTGGTCAGCTGCGCCAGCAGATGAAAATGCCAGACCAGCGCCGGGCTGAGCTTGTGGCGCGTATGCAGCGTCAGCCTCAAGGGCTCCTCGGGAAACTCCTGGGTAAAGCGTGACAGCTCACCGAAACTTCCTGCTCGCTCCCCCGCAACCCAGGTCCCCCCGTCGACCCATGGCAGCTCGAGCATATCTTTCAGCGCCTTGCCCAGAAAACGCTCCGGATCGCTTTCGCTGCCGGAGTAAGCGGTCAATCGGTGCAGCCACTTTTCAAAGGGCAGACCGATGGTCAGCAGATAGCGTGAGAAAAACACGCCGACGCCACTGAAGCCCGGCCGAGGGTTCCACGCCCAGCCAATCAACAGCAGCATCGCGGCCATTGAAAGCACCGTCTTGAACACCGCCTCGATATATAGCGATTGGCGCAGGAGCATGAAGGCCAGGCTACCGAGCACCAGCACGGCAATCAACAGAAAAATAAATATACTGTAAAAAAAATCGACAATACCGCCACTTGGCCGCGAAACCTCTCGCTGCGTCGGCAAAAGCATCATGACCAAAAACAACAAGAGCATTCCCCAGGCGAACTCACGATCGAGCGAGGGGCCGATCACCGCCGTCGCCGGCACAACTTTTGGCATCAGCCAGACGAGTAGCGCAGCGAGCAGGTAAGCAAAAGCGATCAGGTAGAAAATGCGTGTCGGCCGATGGTCGATGAACATTACCCGCCCGCCCACCAGCGCGGCCAGCGCCGCCGCCCAGAAGATCAGCAACCACCAGCCAAAAACCCATGCGCCTCCAGCCAACACCGCAATAATCGCCGCCAAGCCAACCGCATCAATTTTTCGTTCGGCATGGATGAAGGGTTGCCAGAGAATGAACAGGCCAAAATCGACCAACCAGCACATCATGCCGATCAAGGTATTGGCACCCGCCAGCAAGGCCAGATGCAGCACCGCCAGCAGCGAGATCAAGACCCAGCGCTGGCGGTCGTGCAGGGCGGAGCCGAGTCGGCGGAGAGACGTCATAGGCAAACGCCCGTAACTGGGCAAAACACGTCATCGCGTGCTTGCAAGCATCCGACTCCGGACAAAAGTGTCGATAAATGAACAAATTTTGCGCAAAAACAGGAGAAACCAGCAAAAAACAGCTGGCACGAAACATGCTCTTGCTTGGCTATCACTATCGTCATAGTACGGAGACCAAAATGAACAAGCAACAATCGGGTTTCACACTGGTAGAAATTGCCATTGTACTCGTCATCATCGGCCTGTTGCTCGGCGGTGTGCTGAAGGGACAAGAGTTGATCAACAGTGCAAAAGTAAAAAATCTGGCGAATGATTTCCGAACCATTCCGACCTTTGTTTACGCCTACCAAGACAAATTTCGCGCCCTCCCAGGCGACGACCGTGCCGCTGACGCGCATATTGGCGTACTAGCTGCTACCAATGGCGATGGCAATGGTCGAATTGGCGGCAATTGGAACGATGTTCCGGTCGGCGGCGCCTGCGCCTCAGAAGCTTGCAACTTCTGGCTGCACGTTCGCGTTGCCAACTTGGCGACCGGCACGACAGATTTGGCCTCGGCCGAATATACGCCACGCAACGCTGAAGGCGGGCTAATGGGCATTACCGGCATAGCTCCCGTAGCGGGCTGGGCTGGAAACTACTTTGTTTGTTCGACAGGCATCCAAGGACGCTTTGTTCGCCAACTGGACCTCGCGATGGATGACGGCGCAACCAATACCGGCAATGTGCGAGTAATCTGCGCAGGGGTTTGCGCTACTGCCGCAGCGTTTCCCGCCGCACTGGCAGTCGCCGACGACGCCAACCTGTACACGGTCTGCTCATCCTACTGAGGAATCTTCATCGAGGGAACAAGCCCGCTTCGGCGGGCTTTTTTCGTTAATTACCCCTTCAACAACCTCCCCTCAGCCACCGCCAGCGCCGCCGGCACCCCCAGCAGCACCACCACATCGCCAGCCTCGAATCGCGTTTCAGCAGACGGCTCCAGCGCCCGGACATCGCGCCGACGCACGACCGTGACATCAACCCCTGCACCGAGTATCGCCAACTCGCCCAATGTGCGGCCGATGGAGTAAGCGCCGTCACCCAGAGATACCGAGTGCAAACGCGGCTCGTCGTGATCATGGGCATCCTCTTCGCGATCGCTCTCGCCATGGAAAAAGCCGCGCAGCGTGCGGTAGCGCGCCATGCGCGTTTGGCGAACACGTTTCAACACGCGATTGATCGGCACGCCAACATGAATCAGTGCGTGCGAAGCGAGCATCATGCTGGCCTCCAGCGTTTCCGGCACGACCTCGGCAGCACCGGCACGATGCAAAGCCTCAAAGTCTTTCTCATCAAGCGTACGCACAACAACTGGCAACTCCGGACGCAACTCCCGAATGTGATGCAAAACCTTCTCTGCCGCCTTCACATCGGCGAACGAAACAATGACCACGCTGGCGCGGTTAATGCCGGCAGCAATCAGCGTCTCGCGCCGGGTGGCGTCACCGTAAACGACCCTCTCCCCCGCTGCTGACGCTTCGCGCACGCGCTCCGGATCGAGGTCAAGCGCCACGTAGGTGACGTCCTCCTGCGCCAGAAAGCGCGCCAGATACTGCCCGCTGCGCCCGAAGCCGCAAATCACTGCATGCTTCTCGGTACTCATCGTCTGTGCGGCAACCATGGTTAGCTGCATCGAGCGGAGCAGCCACTCGCTACTGGCAAAGCGCAACACGAGGCGGTCGCTGTAGTGAACGATGATCGGCGCCAGCAACATCGAGAGCACCAGTGCCGCGAGAACGATCTGCATGATCAACGACGGCACGAGATGCATGCCACTGATCTCGGACAGCAGAACAAAGCCGAATTCACCGCCGGCGCACAACCACAAACCGCTACGCATCGCAGAGCCGGGCGTTGAACCAAAAAACCGCGACAAACCTGCGATCAGCGCAAATTTCACCAGCAACAAGGAGGCGAGCACCGCAAGTACCAGCAGGAAATTCTGCAACACCATCGGGACATCAAGCATCGTACCGATGGTGACGAAAAACAGCCCCATCAGCACATCCCGAAACGGCTTGATGTCCTCCTCAACCTGGTGCCGGTAATCGGTTTCGGAGATGAGCATGCCGGCGACGAAGGCACCGAGCGCCAAGGACAAGCCGGACAACTCGGTCAGATAAGCCAGCCCCAGCGTAATAAGCAATACGTTGAGCATGAACAATTCGGCCGACTTGCTGCGCGCCACGATGTAAAACCATTTTGACATCAAGCGCTGACCGAAAAAAAGCACCAGCGACAGCACCGCAACGGCCTTGAGCAACGCAATGCCCATCATCACGGCCATCTGTTCGGGCGATTGCGAAAAAGCCGGGATCAGAATGAGCAAGGGCACCACCGCCAGATCCTGAAACAACAAGACACCCATGACCTCGCGCCCGTGCTTGGCGTCAAGTTCCAGCCGTTCGCTCAAAAGCTTGGTCAGCACCGCAGTAGACGACATCGCCAGCACACCGCCGAGCGCCACACCTGCCTGCCAGCTCAGGCCGAAGCCAGTGGCAATGGCGGTCACCGCCGCCAGTGTCAACGAAACCTGCAGAAAGCCGAGCCCGAAAACAATACGCTTCATGGCGTAAAGTTTGGGCAGGGAAAACTCCAGGCCGATCGAAAACATCAGGAAGACAACACCGAACTCGCCAAGGTGTTGCGCACCGGAGAAGCCCGCCAGCAGATTAAAGGCATGCGGCCCGATCAGCGTGCCAACAAGCAGATAGCCAAGCACCGGCGGCAGATTGAGGCGACGGAAAAGAATAACCGTCGCCACCGAGGCGCCCAGCAACATCAGGATGATCGGCAGGGTTTCCATCAGCTCCTTGGCTTATGGCGGTCTATCGGGAACCCGCACGCGGGGCGCAAACACAGGGAATCAGGGGCTTCTGCTATACTTGCCCCAATCATAACCGCTACGCCTTCATGAGCCAAATTCAGCCATCATCAAAAGCGCTCGATCTCGCACGCCAGGTGCTGCGCATCGAAGCCGATGCCGTACTCGCGTTGATGGATCGTATCGACGGCGAATTTTTGCAGGCGCTGTCGCTGATCCTCAATTGCCACGGCCGAGTAATTGTCAGTGGCATCGGCAAATCCGGCCATATCGGTCGCAAGATCGCCTCGACGTTGGCCAGCACCGGTACCCCTGCCTATTTTGTGCATCCCGCCGAAGCCAGCCACGGCGACCTGGGCATGATCACCTGTGACGATGTATTGATTGCGCTTTCCAACTCGGGAGAGAGTGAAGAGTTGTTGACCATCGTGCCTGCCATCAAACGCCAAGGCGCCAAGTTGATTGCCATGACCGGCAACCCGAACTCTTCACTGGCACACGAAGCCGATGCTCACCTCGATTCCGGCGTCGCTCAAGAGGCTTGCCCGCTCAATCTGGCGCCCACCGCAAGCACCACGGCCGCGCTGGCGCTTGGCGATGCCTTGGCCGTTGCTTTACTTGATGCACGTGGTTTTGGCATTGAGGATTTTGCACGTTCGCACCCCGGCGGCACACTGGGCCGCCGCCTGTTAACCCGGGTACGTGACGTCATGCGTTCGGGCGATGCGGTTCCGGCAATCAATCCGGACGCCAGTGTTGCCGATGCGATTCTTGAAATCTCGCGTGGCGGCATCGGCATGACGCTGGTGACTACGCCTGAGCGTCAGGTACTCGGCATATTCACCGATGGCGATCTGCGCCGCGCTTTTGCCCGGAATCTTGACCTGCGCACACTGACGGTTGCCGATATCATGGGCCGTCAGCCACGCTCCATCAGCCCGGATAAACTGGCCGTCGAGGCCGTTGAAATGATGGAGCAATACAAGATCAATCAGTTGCCGGTAGTCGATGAGCTTGGCGCATTGATCGGCGCACTCAATATGCATGATCTTTTTCAGGCGAAGGTTATCTGATGGATGCACGCCAGGCAGCATACGTTCGCGCCAGCAAACTCAAGCTGATGGCTTTTGATGTCGATGGCGTGCTGACCGATGGTTCGCTCTACTACAGTGATGAGGGCGTCGAAATCAAAGCCTTCAATACGCTCGATGGTCACGGTCTCAAGATGCTGCAACAGGCCGGTATTACGGTTGCCATCATCACGGGGCGGCGCGCTCGTTGTGTTGAATTACGCGCACAAAATCTGGGTATCAATCATTTGTTTCAGGGCGTTGAAAACAAGTTGGAACAAATGCAGGTGCTGCTCGCCGAATTGGCTATTGACCCTGAAGAAGCGGGTTATATGGGTGACGATGTTGTTGATCTGCCCGTGATGCGCTCGCTGGGTTTTTCTGCTACGACGGCTGACGGACATTCGTTGATGGACAAATACGTAAATTTTGTCTGTACGCGGAATGGCGGACGCGGCGCAGCGCGCGAAGTCTGCGACTTTATTCTCCACGCCCAAGGCAAGCTGGAGCCTGCGCTGGCCAGATACCTGACGCCCGCGACAGGCCGATAGACCGATGAAAAATAACTGGGGAAGCGCGGTTTTACCGCTCACCATTCTGGTCATACTCTTCGCGCTCACGTTCTGGCTGCGTTACGCTATCCAACTGCCGGAAGAGCGCAAGGACGGAAAAAACCGGCATGATCCGGACTACATCATCAGCCAGTCGAAACTGAGCAAGCTGGATACCACCGGGCGCTTGCATTACACGATGACAGCGAAGGAAATACGGCACTTTCCCGATGATGACTCAACCGATCTGCTCAAACCGGCCATCGTTGTTTTTCACACGAGCAAGCCGCCGGTTACGATAAGCAGCGAGCGCGCTCATGTTAACGAGAATGCCGAGCAGGTTGATTTGTACGAGAATGTGAAAATTCTGCGTGCTGCCTCGCCGACGCAGGAGCAGATGTTGGCGACGATGAACAACCTGACCGTTCGCCCGGACGACGATATCGGCTTTACAAAAGACCCGGTGCTGATTACGCAGGGCAAGTCCTGGCTCAAAGGCGTGGGAATGAACGTTGACAACAAGACACAGGTTTACGTCCTGGAATCACAGGCCGTAGGTCAATTTGAAAGCAAAACCGCGAAGAAGAAGCGCTAAACCATGACTCGACATTCCGCAATCGCAATAACCACATCCCTTCTGCTGCTCAGTTCACCCCCGGCGTTTGCCGAGCGTGCCGACCGCGAGAAGCCGATCAACCTCGAAGCTGACCGCATCAGCATGGATGACGTGAAGAAGGTGCAGATATTCGAAGGCAACGTCGTCATGACTCAAGGGACGCTGCAGATCCGTACCAACAAACTGGTCGTCACGCAGGATGCCGACGGTTTCCAGAAAGGCTCGGCGGTGGGCGGCGCCAACGGACTCGCACGCTTCCGCCAAAAGCGCGAAGGCAAGGATGAGTATATTGAGGGCGAAAGCGAACGTATCGATCACGACGCACGCAACGAGAGAACCGAGTTTTTTGTTCGCGCCTGGGTGAAAAGTGGGCTGGATGAGGTCAAGGGCGCCTACGTTTCACACGACGCCCTGACTGAAAAATTCCTCGTCACTTCGGGGGCTGAAACAAAAACCGCGTTCGGCGTCCCGCAGGCACGGGTAAGAGCAATCATCCAGCCGAAAGGCAAGAACGCCGAAAATCCGGCTGAAAAGAAGGCCGAGCCGCTCACGCTTAAACCGGCTGGAAACCTTGCGCCAAAAGGGGACTAGAACTGTGAGTTACGAATACATCATCACTGAAGTTCATGGCCGCGTCGGCCTGATCACGCTGAATCGCCCGAAGCAGATGAACGCCCTGTGCGATGCCCTGGTCAAGGAACTTGGCGCAGCACTTGATGCGTTCGAAAGTTCTGATGCAATCGGCGCCATCGTCATCACCGGTTCTGACAAGGCGTTTGCCGCCGGCGCCGACATCACGGCGATGAAGGACTTCTCCTATATGGACGCTTACAAGAACGACTACATCACACGTGACTGGGAACGCATCAAGACCTGCCGCAAGCCGGTTATCGCCGCAGTTGCCGGCTACGCACTCGGTGGCGGTTGCGAACTGGCGATGATGTGCGACTTCATCCTCGCCGCCGATACTGCGCAGTTCGGCCAGCCGGAAATCAAACTCGGCACCCTGCCCGGGGCGGGTGGTACGCAACGCCTGCCGCGCGCGGTAGGAAAATCAAAAGCCATGGAGATGTGCCTCACGGCGCGCATGATGAATGCTGAAGAAGCTGAGCGCGCCGGTCTGGTTTCACGAATCATCCCTGCTGATAAACTGCTCGAAGAAGCGCTGGCCACGGCCGGAAAGATCGCCGCCTTCTCGCTTCCGGCCGTCATGATGATCAAGGAGTCAGTAAATCGCGCCTTTGAAAGCGGGCTGAACGAAGGGCTGCTTTTCGAGCGTCGTGTTTTTCACGCCAGCTTTGCGCTCGAAGACCAGAAGGAAGGCATGGCGGCCTTTGCCGAGAAGCGCAAACCCGTTTTCAAGCATCAATAAGCACGCAATCCCGCGGGGGGCGACACCCCGCCAATCTTGCGGCGCAAAAATCGCCTTGCACGGCCTTTCAGAACATCCCAAAACACGCGGTATATTGCTTTAAAATCAACGCCTGAAATATTTTGGTGCGTTGCACCATATTTTTCTTGACAAACGTTTTTCCTTAGCTATAATTGAGTCCATGCTGCAGTGCAACAAAAGGCTTCGGGACTGAATCAAACCCGTGACCGGTGAGTTGGAGTGCTGCACACAAGCGTTCTACTTTCTTTTACTTAGGAGATTTCCCATGTTTGCAACCCCAGAACAATTCGCCGCCGCTAACAAAGCTTCCGTTGAAGCCATGCTGTCGCTCGCCAACACCGCCCTGGCTTCCGCCGAGCGTATCGCTGCTCTGAACCTGAACACCGCCCGCTCGCTGCTGGAAGACGGCGTTGCCAACACCAAGGCAATCCTCGGTGCCAAGGATCCGCAAGAAGCCATGGCTGTTCAGGCTTCGCTGGCTCAGCCGAACGTTGAAAAGGCTGTTGCTTATACCCGTAGCGTCTACGAAATTTCGGCTCAGTCGAAAGAAGAAGTTTCCAAGCTCCTCGAAGGTCAGTTCGGTGACTTCCAGAAGCAAGTTGCTGGTCTGCTCGACAAGGCCGCCAAGAGCGCCCCGGCTGGTTCCGACGTTGCTGTGAATGCTGTCAAGTCGGCTATCGCTGCTGCTACCTCGGCTTTCGACAGCATGAACAAGGCTGCCAAGCAAGTTGCTGAAATCGCTGAAGCCAACGTTGCTGCTGCAACGAATGCAACGGTCAAGGCTGTTGGCACGACCGCTGCTGCTGGCAAGAAAAAGGCTGCTTAATTCATCAAGCGCCGCAAAAAACCCCCGACTTGGTCGGGGGTTTTTTTTAAACAAATTTCAATTTGTTATTTGATTCGCCTATAGTTTATCCAACGCGCCAGCGGAGCAAGCACTGGGGCCTGCAGTTCTGCGCAGTTGCTCATTTGACCGCCATGCGTTTCATCCCGCACTTCAAGGAGAAATAAATGAGCAACAACAATCTCGAACAACTCGCCAACTCCCAGAAAGCCAATGCCGAAGTGATGATGGCGCTGGTTCGCTCCGCCTTTAACGGTATGGAAAAACTGGCCGCACTCAACCTTGCCGCCAGCCGTGAATTCTTCAACGCCAGCGTTGCCAATACGCAGCAACTGATGAGCATCAAGGACCCCAAGGAACTGGCCAAAATCAACAGCACGCTCGCACAACCGGGTGCAGAGAAGATGATGGAATACGCAAAGAGCATTTCCGACCTGGCCGCCAGCATGCAAAAGGAAATCACCTCGGTGATGGAAGCTCAGTACAACGGCTTTGCCAAGACTGCATCGGCCGCCATCGAGAAGACCACGGCCAGCGCACCGGTTGGTGGAGATGTTTTCGGCGCTGCGATGAAGCAGATGCTGCAGGCATCGACCAAGGCCTACGACAACATGACGCAAATGGCCAAGCAGATGACCGATATTGCCGACGCCAACGTCAAGACTGCATCAAGCGCCACCGCCAAGGCAGCAGCTGCCAGCAAAAAGAAGTAAGCTGTTCTGCTTCAAACAAACCCCGGTTCTGCCGGGGTTTTGTCGTTTACGGGCGCCAGGACCAGTCAATGCCGCGCCGTTCGACCTCCAGACGAATCTCATCCAATGCCCGATCAACCAGCACAGTCTCGCCTTCAACACCGAGTTCAAGATGCCGCCGCTGCCCGTCATCTCCGACCGAGGGCAGACTAAATAGACGTAGCGCCGGATAATCGGCGACGATGCGCTCCATCAGATCGAGCAGCGCACTTTCATAAGCATTTGGCCCGGTGAGCAGAAAAGCCTTGTCGACCACCGGATTTCGGTTGAACAGATCGGCATAGAAGGTGTCGAGCGCCCACTCGGCCATCGGATGCGCCATCTGCGGGAAACCCGGCAAGAAATGATGGTCGCGCACCCGAAAGCCGGGAATGCGGTTGAATGGATTGGGAACGATGTCGACGCCGCGCGGAAATGTGCCGAGCAATAAGCGTGTCGTATTGGTATCGTCGCCAAAACGGCCACGGATCTCGCGCTCGGCATCGGGGTGCAGGACAAGATCGACACCCAGCGCTTCAGCGGCGGCCTGTCGCGTTTGATCATCCGGCGTGTTACCGATACCGCCGAAACTGAAGACGATGTCGCCGGCAGCGAAACTGCGCTTCAGCGTCGCCGCAATGCGCGAACGCTCATCGCCCAGATACTCGGCCCACGACAGGCGCAGGCCGCGCGCCGCGAGCAGTTCGGTAATTTTCGCAAAATGTTTGTCGATGCGTTTACCCGACAGGATTTCGTCGCCAAGAATGAGCGCGCCAAATTGCATGTTCAATCCTCCTGTTTTTCTCTTGTGCTGCTGCCTTCAATGATCGTGACGATTGCACCTTGCCGCATCTTGCGCAGCGCTTCCAGTGCGTAATGAACGAAGGCCAGCGCAGCCAACGTCGGTGCCAACAAGCCAAGCACCGGGATATGCGCAACCAGCGCCAGCGTGATGCCGAGCATCAGCAGCGGGGCCGCGTGCCGACGACGCAATTCGCGCCATTCTTCGTCGGTCGCATGAATGGCCAGCGCATCGTAGGTGAAAGTTCGCCGGTTCAGCCACGCCATCCAGAACAGGGGAAGAACCAACCCGACGCCGGGAATCAGCCAGAGCGGCAGGGTAAGCAACCAGCCGGCGATGAACAGCAGCGCCGCCGAAATACTGTTCCAGGTCGACGCCGTGACGCTATCCTTGCCCATGCGCGCCAGCTCCGGATAGTCGTTGGCGGCCACATGATTAAGCAGCAAGGGCAGAACAAAAATCGCGGCAAGCAGCATCGCTGTGACATAGGTCGCGGCAAGGATCAGCAGCCAGCCGCCCAGCACGGCAAACAACTTGGCCAGCCACACCGCACCCCAGGCGGTCAGCCAGCTCATCGGCGGTACCACGATAAAGCCGGCAATCAGGCTGTCGAGCATGAAAACGGTCAGGCCAATCCACGCGACCAGCGCCACCAGCCCCGGCCCAACCATCAACAACCAGATGCGCGGGCGAGCCAGCGTCGCCAGACTGCGCATCAGGGCCAGCATCACGTCCGCCATCTACATCCCCTCCCACATCTTTTGCAAACGTTTACTCGACACCGGCGCCGGCGTACGCAACTCCTGCGCGAATAACTGCACGCGCAACTCCTCAAGCATCCAGCGGAACTGCTCGACCTGCGGATCGACGACACCCTGCTTGGCGAGCACGATGGCACGCCGCTCGTAGCTGGTCCACAGTGGCGCATATTCGGCCATCAGTCGGGTATCGCGCAGATGGTCAGCCTTCAGCTTATCGAGGCGCAAGGCCACCGCCTTGAGATAGCGCGGATAATGCTGCAAGCGCTCGAACGGTGTTTCGGCGATAAAGCGTTTGCCGATCATCCGGCCAAGCTGTTTGTCGATATCCTGATACGCCGCCGCATAGGTTTTGAAGGCGATCAGCTTCTTCTGCAACGCCTGCCAGTCGGTCAGAATCTGCCCGATCAGCCGGCAGATTTCCTGCGCCAGCAGGCCGAGCCGCGACTTGGCGTCGGCGCAACGCGCCTTGAAACTCGCCGCATCGGTCGGCCACGGCTCGACCAGACAGGCACGCGCAAAGGCCAGCCCGATCAGTTGCTTGCGCAAGTCGTCAAGCGAACCCAGCGGCATGAACTGCATGCCCATCTGTGTCAGCCCTGGCAGATTTTTCTCGAAATACTTTACCTGCTCACGGAACTGCAGCATATACAAACGCAACAAGCCCTCGGCATGCGCCTCGCGGGCCTCTTCGGGCGTATCGAAGATGCATAGCGAGACACTCTCACCGTCGTCGGAAAGACCGGGGTACCCGACGACCGTCTGGCCGCCGCCGCTGTTGCCAATTTCAACTTCCATCAATTCAGGCAGCTCGCCAAAAGTCCAGTCAGTCATCCCGGAATACTCTGAAGGCGTTTCGTGCAACTCGGAGAACTCTTGCTTGGCCTTGCCGCCCCACTCGCCACGCAACTCGGTCAGACTGCGGCTCATGCCCAATTGACGCTCATCTTCGTCGACCAGCTTGAAGTTGAAGCTGAAATGCGACGGCAGGGCATCAGGACGAAAAGCGTCGGGCGTGATCTCCCAGCCGCGCGCATTGAGGCCGCGCGACTGCAGGATGAAATGGATCAACGACGGCACCAGCGGTTTATCCGACGGCTGCACGGCTGCAACAAATTCAGCAGCGAACTCGGGAACCGGCACCAGCTTTGAACGAATCTTCTGCGGCAGCGTTTTCACCAGCTGAATCACTTTTTCCTTGAGCAGCCCCGGCACCAGCCATTCGCAACGCGCAGCCGGAATCTGGTTGAGCTGCGCCAGTGGCACGGTCATCGTCACGCCGTCGCGCGGCGTTCCCGGCTCGAAGTGATAGGTCAGCGCGAAGTCGACGCCACCCAGTTTGATATGGTGCGGGAACGCCTCGGTCGTGACACCGGCCGCTTCGTGCCGCATCAGATCTTCGCGCTTCAGGTAGAGCAGCTTCGGATTGTCACGCTCGGCGTCGCGCCGCCACTTATCGAACTCGGCACCGCCGGTGATGCCCTCGGGGATGACCTGATCATAGAAGGCAAAAATCAGCTCGTCGTCGACCAGCACGTCGGGCCGGCGCGACTTGTGTTCCAGCGTTTCGATGTCGAGCATCAACTGGTGGTTGTGCGTATAAAAGGCCCAGCGCCGTTCGTACTCATCGGCGACTTCAGCACCGACCAACCCCTGACGGATAAAAATCTCGCGCGACTCCTGCGGGTTCATCGGCCCGAAATTGACCCGTTTGCGCGGATTGACGACGATGCCGTAAAGCGTCGAACGCTCGAAAGCAACGACCTGCATCGCCTTCTTCTCCCAATGCGGATCGAACCAGCTGCGCTTGATGAGGTGAGCGCCTACTTGCTCCAGCCACTCGGGCTCGATGCGCGCTACGCAGCGCGCAAAGAGCTTGGTCGTCTCGGTGATTTCGGCGGCGGCGATCCACTTGCCGGCTTTCTTCTGCAGCGCCGACCCCGGATGAATCAGAAACTTCATGCCGCGTGCGCCGAGGTAATGCGCGGAATCCTCCGATTTACAACCTATGTTGCCGAGCAACCCGGCAAGCAGCGCGCGGTGGATCGCCTCATAGGTCGCCGGAATCTGGTTTTCCTTCCACTCATGTTCAGCAGTCAGCGCGTGCAACTGACTGTGCACATCGTGCCACTCGCGCATGCGCAACGCCGAGAGGAAATTCTCGTGACACGCCTGCACCAGCTTGCGCTGCGACTTCTTATGATCGACCTCGGCTTCGTACCAGTTCCACAACTTGAGCCAGGAGAGGAATTCGGATTTCTCGTCGTCGAACTTCTTGTGCGCCATGTCGGCCGCACCCTGCCGGTCCTGCGGCCGTTCGCGCGGGTCTTGCGCGGTCAGCGCGGCAGCGATGATCAG
>JBIJCY010000220.1:0-5149 GCA_044344385.1 Rhodocyclaceae bacterium
GGAGGGGTTCCCCGGCGCCGCCAGCACGGGGGGGCGTTATGCGCCCGGATGATACGAAGGCGTCGGGATGCGGCAACAGCCGCTCCCGCCGCCATCGGTTTATATGGGGGAGGTAGTCGATGACCGTTGCAACCCGACGTCCGAAGATCGGGCTGGCACTGGCTGGTGGTGGGCCAGTTGGCGGAATCTACGAAGTGGGTGCCATGGCCGCGCTGGCCGAATCGCTTGAAGGCGCTGACTTCAATAATTTTGACATTTACGTCGGAGTCAGTTCGGGTGGCTTTATCGCAGCCGCATTGGCCAACGGTTTGGGGCCGGCCACGCTGGCTCGCATGCTGGTTGAAAATGAAACAGACGAAATGTTCGACCCCGAGATGCTGCTGCGTCCGGCTTTTGGCGAGTACTTCAAGCGGGCGATGTCGGTTCCGCCACTCCTTTGGTCATCGCTCCGGCACTATCTTTCCGATCCGTGGAATCTCGGGTTGCTCGAGGCATTTCAAAGACTGAGTCACGCCATACCGGCAGGTGTTTTCGACAATACAGGTATTGACGAACTGCTCGCCAAGCTGTTTTCGACGTCGGGGCGAACCAATGATTTTCGCCAGTTGAAGCACCAGCTTTTTCTCGTGGCGACCGATCTTGACTCCGGTGAATCTGTTGCTTTTGGCGGGGCTGGCTACGATGATGTGCCGATTTCTGTTGCCGTTCAGGCCAGTGCCGCATTGCCTGGCCTTTTCCCGCCAGTAAAAATTGGCGAGCGCTATTTTGTTGATGGCGCATTGATCAAGACGCTGCATGCTTCGGTCGCATTGCGCGAAGGCGCCGAGCTGGTGATCTGTATCAATCCGCTGGTGCCATTTGATTCGGCGCTGGCCGCTAAACGACCGAATCGTGAACATCTGACGCATACCCCTGCACACCTTGTTGACGGCGGCCTGCCGGTTGTTTTGTCGCAGACTTTCCGCGCCATCATTCACTCACGCATGCGCGCCGGCATGGATCGCTACAAGATCGAGTTTGAAGGCGCCGATGTCGTGTTGTTCGAACCGACGCGCGATGATGCCGATATGTTCTTTACCAACGTGTTCAGCTATAGCAGTCGCAGTCGCCTGTGCGAGCACGCCTATCAGCGCACGCGTACCGACCTTTACCGGCGTCGTCATGAACTCGCTCCAATTCTTGAGCGTCATGGCATTCATTTGAACGTCGCGGTACTCAAGGATCATCGCCGTTCGCTGCTGCCTCACAAACGGCGCCCCGACCTCGTATCAACGGCCAGCGCGCTGGATGCTTCGTTGCAGGATCTTGAGCGCTGGATACAGGCGCGCAAGACTTGAACTTCTGCTTTGCTGGCATTCCCTGAGCCGGCAGGCGATGCTATGCTCATTGCCGGAGATAATCACAATCACGTCAAGCAGGCTCATGGAAAAAAAACCGAAGCGGCGAACACGGGAACGCATCCTCGAAACCAGCCTGCGGCTGTTCAATGATTTTGGCGAGCCCAATGTAACCACCACGGTCATTGCCGACGAGATGAATATCAGTCCGGGCAATCTCTATTATCATTTTCACAACAAGGACGAGATCGTCGAGTCGATTTTTGCCGATTTTGAGCGCGCGATCGAAGAAACCCTTGCCGTACCGACACGACGGCAGGTGGATGTGGATGACATCTGGCTGTTTCTGCATCTCCTGTTCGAGCACATCTGGGCCTACCGGTTTTTATACCGTGATCTGAACGATCTGCTGACGCGCAATCGCACCCTTGAAATCCACTTCAAGAAAATTCTGGCGCATAAGATACGTACGGCAACGACACTTTGTGAAGGGCTGGTTGCAACCGGCGCTATGCGTGCAACGCCGGGTGAATTGCAGGCGCTGGCGACCAACATGGCGGCGATTGCCACTTACTGGTTGTCGTTCGAATATGCCTGTGACCCGCGTGCCGATCGGGAGAGCGGACGTATCGGGCGGGGGGTTTATCAGGTCATGGCCATGGTCTCGCCATTCCTGATCGGCGAAGCACGTACCTTGCTGGAAAAACTGTCGGGCGAATACATCAAGCAGTAACTCATAACAACATTCATCAAACTGGAGGAGAACCCATGGCCTGGAAAAAATTTCCGCATCCCGAGAAAGCATTTGCTTACGCCGGTGCTGCACTCAAGAAAAACTGGGCGCGCCTGCATCGTGGTGACTGCGAGCCTTTTCCCGACGACGCCAAGTTGCAGGATGCATGGCGGGCATACCACGCCGGCGATTTCGGCAAGGCCGTTGAGCTCGGCCTGGCTTGCGGCATGGCCGGTTACAACGTCGCCAACAAGGCAGCCGCCATTTACGCCAACTATCTGGAGACCGACGAAGATCGCAAGCTCGCGCTGCTTCTTGAGGCTGCCGAACGTTGCGAAGAACAGCAGAAAGCGATGCCGGATTGCGCCAATGCCTGGTATCTCCATGCCTATGCGCTTGGTCGCTACAGCCAGGGGATTTCTGTAGGAAAGGCGCTGGCGCAGGGCCTGGGCGGCAAGATCAAGCACAGCCTGACGCAGGCGATTGCGCTTGATAAGAAACATGCTGACGCACATATCGCGCTTGGCACCTACCACGCTGAGATCATTGACAAGGTGGGTTCGCTGGTCGGTGGGCTGACCTATGGCGCCAAGAAAAGTACCGGCGTCGAGCATTTTGAAACCGCGCTTAAGCTTAATCCAGACTCGGCAATCACCCGCGTCGAATTTGCCAATGGTTTGGTCATCATGTTTGGCGGCTCGCGGATGAAAGACGCCGAGTGCCTTTATCAGGAGGCTGCTGTCTGTGAACCGATGGACGCCATGGAGCGGCTTGACGTCGATCTGGCCAAGGCAGAGCTTGAGGATTAAGCCCGGCTTGAACGATCCAGGTGCGTGTGAACTTGTCTCGCCAGATTGTTTTTTTGCATCAGGCGGCGCCGCGTAAACCGGCGGTCGGTCAGCCCTGCAACGGCTGTGGTGTTTGTTGTGCGGCTGAAACCTGCCCGGTTGCGCGCGTGCTCCTGCTGCAGTGGCGTGGCGCATGTCGTGCTTTGACGTGGAACGCCGCGACACAACACTATCGTTGCGGTTTGCTGGACAGTCCGCTGGTGTATCTGCGCGGCTGGCCGGCGCGGTCGGAAGGATGGCTTCGGTACGGCGTCAGGCGCGGGATCGCGGCGGGTGCCGGCTGTGACTCGGCTGTTGAGGCTGGGGTGTCCGAGACGGTCTTGCCGAGAGACGTCTGATTGACGTCTTGGAGCTACTGGCCTGGTTTGTCTTTCTTGGTCATTTCCCTGGCAGCGCGCATCATGTCTGCTTCAAGAACGCCCGTATCCGTACCAAAACAGCGAACCATTTCGATTTCCTCGAATTCCGGGAGATTCTCAAGCGACGGGGCTGCCTTTGACGCATTTGCCGCATACTGCTGGGCTTTTAATCGCGCCACCATTAGTTCCGGTTCAGTCAGCCCGGTTTGCATGTCTGGCGGTACCTCTGCGCCCAGTTCAATCAAGGCGCGAATGACTTCTTTTCGGCCACCGCGAAATGCCATCGACAGCGGCGATGTCGGTTCGCTATTGTCAAGGAAGTTAACTTTCGCGCCACGGATAACCAACTCCCTGACAATGTCGACATGCCCTAAAAAGCAGGCAATGGCCAGTGGCAAGCCGGGGTCGCCCTGTCCATCGAGTAATTCAACTTGAGCGCCGGCGTCGAGCGCGGCAAGAACATCTGAAAGCCGGCCTGTTCGAATTGCTTTGATCAGGTCATTGGGGGAAGTCAAGATGGGTCTCCGATTTGTTGGAAATGCAAGGGCTCAGGACGAAGTATGTTCAGCCGCGTCGCTGCGGTCAAGTTTGGCATACTGCCTTCAGCCCCGTGTTGCCTGTTGCCGCAGTGTTTGATGCAGGGGACAATGCGGCCAACGGGCTTTGCTGGGAGTGTTGGAATGTTTTGGAATTTCATGAAACGTGCGCTGATCGCCATTTTTCTGACGCTGTTGCCACACACGGTAAAAGCGGCTGACAACGAGGCGCGGCCTGCTTTGCCAAGCATCGAGGTGTATCTGCCGGGCTTGTGTCTGGCCTGTATCGACTGGGCGGACCATCTGCGCGAAAACGGGTTTACGGTTGTGCTCACGGAAACTGCCGACATGCCGGCGCTCAAACGGCGTTTGAAGGTGCCGGCGGCGCTTGAATCGGTGCACACGGCAATGGTTGGCGGCTATTTTATCGAGGGCCATGTATCGGCCGATGATATCAAGTTGTTGTTGCTTGAGAAGCCTAAGGCACGCGGTTTGGCAGTGCCCGGTCTGCCCGCCGGCGCGCCCGGGCGCGAGGTGTCGAATCCGGTTTGCGAAACGGCGTGCACGATTCTGGATAGCGGAAGTGCTGAGCGTCAGGTGCGGCGCGAAATGTACAACACGCTGCTTGTTGCGCCGAATGGCAAGACCAGCGTTTTTGCGCGGCATTAAGGCGCTTGTTGCCTAAGGCTTGAACGCCAGAAACTCCCCGTACATTGCTTCTGCCCATTGCACGTCTTCGCCACGTGGATTGGGGTCGTAGCTTTGCTTCATCGTTTGCGTAATCAGGCCGTCGCCACGCAGGCGATATTGGGCGTCGATGCGCATCATTTCCATCGGTTCCACATTGGTGTGCACATAGCAGACGCTGTCGGGCAGCAGCTTCGGCGGTTCGATGCCTTGTGAGCGCGCAGCGATTTCCTGTGCGGCAATACGGCCGAGGCGGTTGGCCAGATGGCCGCTTTTTGGATAATGCCCGAACAGTGATGAAGCCTTGTCGATCAGATCACCGATCAGGAACACCCGTTCGTCGCCTTTGGCGTGCAGATGCACCGCGTCCTGGTCTGCCCAGCCGGTTGGTTTGCCGGCGCTGTCTTTGCTGATCAGATCGGCCTGCCAGACAAGATTGCCCGCCTGTTGCGGCGCCATCAGAATCGCGTCGTTGAATTTTATTGTGTCGAAATCGGTGACGACTGTCTTGCCAAAAGGGTCGATCGATTTTACGGCAGCCTGCGGTACATAAACAATCTGATCTGCATAGTGCTGGCGATAAATCCTGTCAAAGCCGAGTGCAATCGGATTCGGGTCGAGGACGATCAGCTTGCCCTTGATCTTTCGC
>JBIJCY010000221.1:0-5144 GCA_044344385.1 Rhodocyclaceae bacterium
CCAATGGTAATACTTGATAAGTTTTGTCAACTATAAAGGGGGCGCCGCAAATTAGTCAACTATTTTACTCAGGTATTTCGGATCGAACTTGTCGGCTGTGGCAAGTTCGTCTTCGACACAGACACCGGCACTATCGAGTTTCTTCAGCAGCAACTCGATTCGCCGGTCGGTTTCAACGGCATGATCAAGCAAACCGTGGATGGCCTTGGCCAGCGGATCATCCTGCGTACCGGCCAGCGCATACGCCGAAAAGCCCATCTGCCCGGCCTTTTCTTCGCGCTTTTGCGCCTGCTCGGTATCGATAATGCGCGCCGGATTGCCGACCGCTGTCGTCCCAGCCGGCACATCCTTGACCACCACCGCATTCGAACCGACCTTGGCACGACTACCGACCGTGATCGGCCCGAGCACTTGCGCGCCGGCGCCAATCACCACGCCGTTTTCCAGCGTCGGGTGGCGCCTGCCCTTGTTCCATGACGTGCCGCCAAGCGTCACGCCGTGATACAGCGTCACATCGTCGCCGATCACGGCGGTCTCGCCGATCACCACACCCATGCCGTGATCGATGAAAAAACGCCGGCCAATCGTTGCCCCCGGGTGAATCTCGATGCCGGAAATAAAGCGACCGAAGTGCGAGACAAAACGCCCCAGCCAGCGCAACTGATGGCCCCAGAGCCAGTGCGCAAAACGATGGATGATCAGCGCATGCACGCCCGGATAGCAGGTGAGAATCTCCCACGAGGTGCGTGCGGCAGGATCGCGCTCGAATACTGATTGAATGTCTTCGCGCAGACGGCTGAACATGAAAACTGACTCCCTGAACTTGAGGGCAGATTCTAAAATACCCGAGTGTTTTGATCAACTATATTTTTTTGCCGTTTGCTTTCACATCCGGCACAGCAATCCGCCGCTCGACGGCATCAAGGATACCGCGCAGGATATTGATCTCGTCGCGTTCCAGCTCTGCACGTCCGAACAGGCGGCGCAGCTTCGGCAACAGGCGCTTGGGTTGCTGCGGGTCGAGAAACTCGGTCGCCACCATGATTCGTTCCAGATGCGTATAGAAGCGCTCGACATCGTCATTGGTCGCCAGCGGCGAAGCAAAGGGCACGGCCTTGGTGAGCACCGGCGGACGTCCATCAAACGCCGCCAGGCGTAATTCATAGCTGAGCAATTGCACTGCCGAACCAAGATTGAGCGAGGTGTATTCCGGGTTGGCAGGGATAAAAACCGTACGCTGACAACGCTGCACCTCGTCGTTCGACAAGCCGGCCGTCTCATTGCCGAAAACCAGCGCCACCTCGCCAGCCGCCGCTTGCGCGAGAATCTCGGGCGCCGCCTCGCGTGCCTGCATCGGCTCGGGGCCGAGATTGCGATGGCGCGCCGAAATTGCGACCGCAAAAACCGTATCGGCAAGCGCCGCATCGAGACTCGCGCAGACCTGCGCATTGACCAGAACGTCCTCGGCACCGGCCGCACGGGAGATCGCTTCGTTATCGGGGTAACGCTTTGGATTGACCAGCGTCAGACGTGACAGGCCCATCGTTTTCATCGCCCGCGCCGCCGCACCGATATTGCCCGGATGGCTGGTATGTGAGAGAACGACACGAATTTTGTCGAGCGACAAGAGTAGAGAATGCGGCGGAGAATGAGACGCTGGGGGCTGGTTCATATAAAATACGCAATTCCACAAATGAATCGGGCGGAATCAGGTGCCAATCCGGCACCACCCGCCGCCCGTCGAGTTCTTTAAAGCCCATGCATCCAGCACTTAACGTCATCATCAAGGCCGCGCGTCGCGCCAGCCAGATCATCAACCGCTCGTCGAGTGAGCTCGACCATCTCAAGGTAACGACCAAGCGTCAGAGCGACTTCGTCACCGAAGTGGACAAAGCCGCCGAAGCCGCGATCATTGAAGTGCTGCGCGAGGCTTATCCCGAGTACGGAATTCTAGCAGAAGAGTCGGGCGAGACCGCCGGACAGGGCGCCGGCAGCGAGTATCAGTGGATCATCGACCCGCTCGACGGCACCACCAATTACATCCACGGCTTTCCGCAATATGCGATCTCGATCGCCCTGGCGTACAAGGGGCAGGTTACTCAAGCCCTCGTCTATGACACGCTGCGCAACGAGATGTTCACTGCCAGCAAGGGCGGCGGCGCTTTCCTCAACGAGCGCCGCATCCGCGTCAGCAAGTGCCTGAAGCTCGAAGACTCACTGATCGGTACCGGTTTCCCCTATCGCAGTTTCGAACACGTCGATGCCTACCTCGGCATGTTCAAGGAACTGATGCAGAAGACCTCGGGCATCCGCCGCCCCGGCGCCGCATCACTCGACCTGGCCTATGTTGCCTGCGGTCGCCTTGATGGTTTCTGGGAATTCGGCCTGTCGCCGTGGGATGTCGCCGGTGGCGCGCTGCTGATCTCGGAAGCTGGCGGACTGATCAGCGATCTGGCCGGTAACGAAAGCTATCTGGAAACCGGCAACGTCATTGCCGGCACGCCGAAGGTTTTTGCACAACTGCTGCAGATCGCCGACGGCTACCGCAGCGCCAATCTCAAGGCCTGATGCCTGACCGCGGGCCGTCGCCGACGACTCGCTTGCTGCAAGGGATTCTGCCAGACCAGTCACACAACCACTCATGCGAGGTGCTCCATGAATATCTGGTCGGTACAGGATGCCAAAGCCCGTTTCAGCGAATTGCTGGATTCCTGCGTCAAGGAAGGGCCACAAATCATTTCTCGACGCGGCACGGAAACAGCGGTTCTGGTGCCGATCGTTGAATGGAAACGATTGAACAACGCCGCGCGCCCCTCCCTCAAATCATTGTTACTTTCCGATCATGGCCGTGTCGACCTCGCGCTGTCTCAGGAAGAATCAAAATGCCGTCGGCCAGCGTTACAAAACAATAACGTGTCGTAATTTGTTAAAAACAACGACACATATTGTTGACCTGTCGCCCCCAGCGACATATCCTGAACACCTGTCGCCAAATCTGCGTTTAGACACCACGAGCCCAGCGCTGAAAGACGCTTCCATGACCTGGCATCCCGAGCAGCCCTACAACAGCCTGCCCCCCTTGCCGCCCAACTGCGAGTTGGAAACCAGAGCTATCCTCAAGCGCTGCATCACCGCACGGGCCGCCCTGGCGGAGCTAAAACAGGCTGCCGAGCTGATCCCCAATCAGGACATGCTGATCAACACCATTCCGCTGCTCGAGGCCAAGGACAGCTCCGAAATCGAAAACATCGTCACCAGCACCGACAAGCTGTTCCAGTTCGCCCACAGCGACAACCAAGCCGACTCCGCGACCAAGGAAGCCCTGCGTTACCGTACCGCCCTCTACCAGGGTTTTCAGTCCCTCACCCAGCGACCCCTGTGCACGGCAACAGCCGTGAACATCTGCCGCACGACCAAGGGCGTGGACATGGATATTCGCCGCACCCCGGGCACCCGGCTGGCCAACAACCGCAGCGGCGAAGTGATCTACACCCCGCCGGAAGGCGAAGCCAGGCTGCGAGAGCTCCTTGCCAACTGGGAGCGCTTCCTGCACAACGAGGTGGACCTTGACCCCCTCGTTCGCATGGCCGTCGGCCACTACCAATTCGAAGCCATCCACCCCTTCACCGACGGCAACGGCCGCACCGGACGGGTGATCAACATCCTGTATCTGATCCAGCAAGATCTGCTCGGCCTGCCCATCCTTTACCTCAGCCGCCACATCATTGCCAACAAGGCCGACTACTACCGATTGCTGCTGGACGTCACGCGCCATGCCGCCTGGGAGCCGTGGATTCTATTCATGCTGCAAGCCGTCGAAGAAACAGCTCGCTGGACTACCGCCAAGATCGCCTCCATCCGCGCCCTTGCCGACCACACCACCGCCCATGTGCGCAACCGCCTGCCGAAGATCTACAGCCGTGAGCTGGTGGATGTTATTTTTGAGCAACCCTACTGCCGCATTGCCAACGTGGTTGATAAACAGATCGCCCAGCGCCAGGCCGCCTCCCGCTACCTCAAGGACCTCGCCACGCTGGGCGTCCTGCGCGAAATCCAGGCCGGCAAGGAAAAGCTCTTCATCCATCCCAAACTGATGCAGTTGCTCACGAGCGACAGCAACGCCTTTGCACCCTACGCTTAAAGACAAGCAGGAAGACGCAACAGCAAAGAACTTATGGCAAAAGAACAAGCTCCGGATTTCTCTGCCCACACGCCAATGATGCAGCAGTATCTGCGCATCAAGGCGCAGCATCCGCACACGCTGCTTTTCTACCGGATGGGCGACTTCTACGAGCTGTTTTTCGACGACGCCGAGAAAGTGTCGCGACTGCTCGACATCACGCTGACCACGCGTGGCCAAACGGCCGGCACGCCGATCAAGATGGCCGGCGTTCCCTATCATTCGCTCGAACCCTACCTCGCGCGACTGGTGAAGCTTGGCGAGTCGGTGGTGATCTGCGAACAGATCGGCGATCCGGCCACCAGCAAAGGGCCTGTGGAACGGGCCGTAGCGCGCATCGTCACACCCGGCACGCTGACCGACGCCGCGCTGCTCGACGAGAAACGCGACATTCTGCTGATGGCGGTAGCCGTCACCCGACAGGCCGCCGGCCTGGCATGGCTGAGTCTGGCCAGTGGCGAATTTCATGTCTCGGAAGTCGCCGCCGACAAACTCGCCGCCACACTCGACCGCATCCGCCCCGCCGAAATCATCGTCGCCGAAAGCCTTGAACTGTCCTTTACTCCCGAAGCAGCACTGACCCGCCAGCCGGACTGGCATTTCGACAGCGAAGCGGCGACACGCGAACTTTGCACGCATTTCAAAACCGCCTCGCTCTCCGGCTTCGGTGCCGATGGGCTGCGCCCGGGAATCGCTGCGGCCGGCGCCCTGCTGCGCTATGCGCAGGCCACGCAAACACGCGCCCTGCCCCATATTCAGGCACTCAGCATCGAGCGCGACAACGCCTACCTCGGCCTCGACACGGCGACGCGACACAATCTTGAACTCACTGAAACGCTGCGCGGTCAGCCAGCGCCGACGCTGTGCAGCCTGCTCGACACCTGCGTCACCTCGATGGGTTCGCGCCTCCTGCGTCATGCCCTGCACCACCCGCTGCGCGACCCGGCGATTCCCGCTGCACGTC
>JBIJCY010000222.1:0-5143 GCA_044344385.1 Rhodocyclaceae bacterium
AAGGACCGGCCAACCAAAGTTACGGCATTCAGGTCGCAGCACTGGCCGGCATTCCTGCATCGGTGGTCAAGGCAGCACGGCGCCAGCTGCGCGAGCTGGAGCAACGCGCCTCGGTCAATCCGCTGCAGCCCGATCTTTTTGCCGCTGCTTTTGCCACACCGGCGGCGCAAGTCGAGCCAGAAACGCATCCGGCAATCGAACGCCTGAACGCCATCGACCCCAACGAACTGAGCGCCAAACAGGCGCTTGACGCGCTCTACGAACTCAAGGCACTGCTACGTTGAAACGTCTGTTGATCGCGTCCTTCGTGCTGATTGCCGTTGCTGCACACGCGGAAACCTGGCGCTTCGCACTGATCGGCGACACGCCCTACAACGATAACGAGCGGGACACGCTACCGTTGATGCTCGACAATATCGCAGCAGAAAACTCAGCCTTCATCATCCATGCCGGCGACTTCAAGAAAAGCAGTGCGCGTTGCAGCGACGCGCTTTTCCTCGACCGTCGCTCACTCTTTGACGCATCAAAGCTGCCCTTCATTTACGTCCCCGGTGACAACGAGTGGACCGACTGCAAGCGCCTTATCGCCGGCCATTTCGATCAGCACGAGCGCCTGCAAAAACTGCGCGAATTGTTCTTCGCTGCACCATTTTCGCTTGGCCAAAAACGACTGCGCGTCGAACAACAAGCCGGCGCCTACCCGGAGCACCTGCGCTGGCAGCATGGGCCGGTGCTCTTTGTCACGCTCAACGTACCCGGGTCGAATAACAATTTCGGCATCGGCCTTAATCCGGGCGGCGAATTTCTGGCACGCAACCCGGTACTGATCGACTGGCTGAAGCAAGGCTTTGCCACCGCACGCCGCAACAAGCTGGCCGGCATTGTCATCGTCATGCAAACCAACCCCGGCCTGAAACACTTTACCGCCGGCCTGACCCACAGCGGCACCCGGGAACTACTCGAAACCCTGCGTCAGGAAACGATCACCTTTCCCGGGCAGGTACTGCTGGTACACGGCGACACGCACTGGCAACGCATCGACCAGCCGCTACGTCACCCTGTGACAAAACTGCCGGTCGCCAACTTCACCCGCGCCGAGACCTTCGGTTACCCTTTCATGGGCTGGGTGGAAGTCATTGTCGACAGCGACAAGCCGCAACTTTTCCGTTTCAAAACACACCCCCACAAGCCATAAAATCAAAACCCACTTCCGCATTGTGGAAAGCCGCAATCGACAGCAGTCAAATCAAAGCCTAAATTTCCGGTCACAACAACACACCGGAGACAAGGCCCATGAAGCCGATCATCACACTACGCGCCGCACTCGGCGCGATCCTGATTAGCCTGACTTGCTTTACGCCGCTGGCAAGCAGCGCGGCTGAAATCATCGTCGGGCAGGTCGCCCCGTTCAGCGGCCCGCTCGCCCCGACCGGCAATTATCTGCGCGCCGGCGGACAACTCTACTTCGACTCGATCAACGCCAGCGGCGGCATTCATGGTGCGAAAATTCGCGTGGTCGCCAAGGACGATGGTTACAAGGCCGAAGAAACGGTGCGTCTGGCGCGCGAAATTCTGAAAGACTCGCCGCCACTGGTCTTCTTTGGCTTTGTCGGCACCGGCAATGCTGAAGCGCTACTCAAGGAAAAAGTGCTGAGTGAAGCCGGCATCCCACTGCTGACAGTGCGCACCGGCGCCGCATCGGTGGTCGGCAAGAACGATCCAAACCTCTTCCTCACACGGGCAAGCTACGCCGAAGAAGTGGAGAAGATCACGCAGCAATACGCAACGACAGGCTACAACCGCTTTGCCATCCTCTACCAGAATGATGCCTTCGGTCTTGACGTGCTGGGCAGTGCGGAAGCCGCCATTAAAAAATCCGGCGGATCACTGGTTGCCAAAGGCAGCTACGAGAAGAACACGACCAAGGTCGAGGATGCCGTCAAGACAATCGCCGCCGCCAACCCGCAGGCCGTCATCATGATTTCGAATACGGCCGCCAGCGCCGAGTATCTCAAGCAGTCGCGCGCGGCAGGCAACCTTGCCCAATACGTCGCGCTCTCCGTTACCGATGGCGCACAGGTCGCCAAGCTGATTGGTAACGACAAGGCACAAGGGCTGGCGCTAACCCAGGTCGTCCCCGACCCGGCCAGCCGCGCCGTCCCGCTGATCAAGGAAATTCAGGAAAATTTCCAGAAATTTGCACCCAAGGACGTAACGCTGAATCAGACCTTCGTCGAAGGCTATCTTGGTGCAAAGGTTCTCGGCGAGGCACTGCGTCGCGCCGGCCCGAACCCGACCCGCAAAAAGCTGCGCGACACACTCGAAACGATGAAGGATTACGACGCAGGCGGCGTATTCATTGGCTTCTCCGCAGAGAAGCACGCCGGCTCGCGTTTCGTGGATATCACGATTCTCAATCGTGACGGGAAGCTGTTACGGTGATACCAGCGGCTATCCGCTACGACATGGACACCGCACGCAATAGCTCAAGCGCCAGCCGAACCCCGCCGCTAACGCCCAGCGCAACCACCACCGAGAGCACTACCGAAAACAATGCCTCACGCCGTCCGATGGTTTTCAGCATTACCGCAAAGGTGGATATGCAAGGTATGTAAAAGGTGAGAAAGACAAGGAACGTGACGATCTGCACCCAGTCGAGCAAGGGCACGATTTCCGTCGTACCCAGCGCCTGATAGACCATCAACAGGGACAGTTCCTTACGCAGAATGCCGAACAGGATCGGCACACCCAGCACGACCGGCAAGCCGAGCCACCAGGTGGTGACCGGCAACAGCAAGAGATTGATCACGCCATCGGCGCCGACATGGTTAAGCAGCGCCAGTACGACGCTGCCTGCGACCAAAAGCGGTGTGACGATGGTCAGGATGTCGCTGGTGCGCTCCCATGTTTTTTCGAGCAACGGACGCCACTTCGGCAGCGCGTAAGGCGGGATCTCCTGGATCAGGCCCGGTGCCGTCTCCGTGTAGCGCCGAGCGAGCAACCGCCCGAGCAATGCGAGAACAACGACGGTGAGCACGAAGATTGCGAACACACCGAGACCACCAAGATACTTGCCACCCATCGCCAGAATGATCGCCGAGCGTGCCGAACACGGCACGAAGCTGATCAGCAAGGTGGCGATCACGCGATCACGCCCGCTGGTCGTGCTGGCGACAGCCGAAATGGCCGGCACATTGCAACCCAGACCAATCAGAAAAGGCACGGCGACACCACCATGCAAACCAATGCGGTGAAAGCCACGATCAACGACGAAGGCCACGCGATGCATGATCCCGGCCTGCTCCAGCGCGACCAGCAGCATCACCAGCGGCAGCATGTAGGGAACAACGATGCCGACCAGACCAATCAGTCCATCGACCACAGCGCGCCCGACCACGCCGGCCGTTGTCTCAGGCTGCCACTGCTGCGCCCAGTCAACGAGCCGGGCGGCAGTCCATGAATCAAGCGTCGTGCTCACCTCGAAAACGACAAAGAGCACCAGCGCAAACACCGCCATGCTACCGATCAGCCCCCAGCGCGGATGCAGGAAAATCTCATCAAGCCAGCGCTTCCAGCGCTCGGTATCGGCCGTGCCACCGAGTTGCGTGACGCTTTCAAACAGCAAGGCCGCACGATGGTGGCGATCGGCGTGCAGTTCATCCGACAGCGAACGTGGCAACTGAGCCTCGGCTACAGCGCGCGCCGCACCGACTTCGGCCAGCATTGGCGGAAAATGGCAGGTAAGCTCCTGCAGAAAGTAGTCGTTGTTTTCTGCCAGTTGCATCAGCAGAAGCGGCCGTGGCACACGAAACGCCTCCTCGATTTCAGGCCGGGCAAGCAGTGTACTGAGCGTCTTCAGGCTGTCACGAATGTGTGCGCTGCATGGCTGTGGCAGCGGGCAAACTTTCTCCCGCGCAGCGCGCAAAGCGGCAGTAAACAGTTCGCTGACGCCGATACCCATATGCGCGACGGTCGCCACCACCGGCACACCTAACTGTTCGGACAAGGCCCGGACATTGATATAGACGCCCTTCTTGCGCGCTTCATCAACGCGATTCAGTGCGATCACCAGCGGCTTGCCCAGCAGGCTCAATTCGAGACTGAGTTCAAGATCACGTTCAAGCGCCGTCGCATCGACCACCTGGATCAGCACATCGGGCGGCGGAAACGCCACGGATGGCTGTTCCGGCTCGTGCGCCGCAATCGCCGGCCAGCGATCGCCCCACAACAGATATTTTAGAACCACCTGATCCGGCTCGCTCAGACGATGCAGCGATTCGACCGCCGGCAGATCAACCAGTGAAATCTGTTCCAGGCCAATCTCAACCACGCACTCCTCGTAGGCACTGCCCTGCTGCGACAGTTTCTCGTGCCGTGGTGCAACGCTGGACGCCGCCTCAAACACTGAGCTTTTGCCGGTGCGCAAACGACCGACCAGCGCCACGCGCGGCCTTCGGTCGCCGCGCAACAGCGGTTGATGAAGCGTGATTGTTGAAGTTCCGGATTTCACTGAACGTACCTAGCCTTGCCAAAGAAAAACGCGGTCAGTCGACCGCGTTCATGCTGCAAATTCAAAGACCCGACAAAGATCAGTCGTCGTGATCGCAGTCGCCATCACCATGGAAGTGCCCGTGCTCGATTTCCTCGGCACTCGCCAGACGCACGGCAGTCACCGTGCAGGTAAACACCAGCGCCATGCCGGCCAGCGGATGGTTGCCATCAAGCATCACCTTGTCGTCGGCAACATCCGTGACGCGATAGATCAGGATATCGTCGTCATCGGCGCCATCCGGCACGCCTTCAAACTGCATGCCGACTTCCAACTCTTTCGGGAAAGCACTACGCGGCTCCATCTGGACCAGCTCGGCATCGTATTCGCCAAAAGCGTCGTCCGGTTGCATTTTCACCACCACCGACTCACCGATCTTCTTGCCCTGCACCGCTTCTTCGATCATCGGGAAAATGTCGTCGTAGCCACCGTGCAGATAAACGAGCGGCTCCTGACCGGCATCGACCAGTTCACCATCGGGATCGGCAACGCTGTAGTCGAGCGTAACAACCGTATTTTTGGCAACTTGCATGTTCATGAATTGAGTTCCTTCACCGCGCGCAACATCTCAAGCGCATGGCCTTTGGCGTTGAC
>JBIJCY010000223.1:0-5118 GCA_044344385.1 Rhodocyclaceae bacterium
CGATCTGTTTCTCGTTTTGCAGCCCGTCACGCGGGCCGACTTCGACGATCTTTACGTAGCCGGGCAGCGCCATTATTTATTCACTTTCACGCAACCGGCGCGCAGCCAGGCGGCGAAATCGGGTTCGGAAAGATCGCCGGCGGCGAGCGAAAGAACAGCGTTCACGGCATCGGCCTGACTGACGTTCAGACGATAGCCATTGATGCGCAAGAACACACCCGTCGCCAAAAAAGCTGTGCGTTCATTCCCGTCGACGAAGGGATGATTTTTTGCCAAACCGAAGGCGTAGGCGCCGGCACATTCAAAAACGTCCGGCGTTCCATAAGCTGCTAGATTTTCGGGTCGCGCCAGCGCTGACTCAAACAAGCCTTCGTCGCGCAAACCGGAAGCGCCGCCATGGATCGCAAGACTCTCGTCGTGCAACAACACTAGCGCTTGCCGGTTGACCCAGCGAAAGCTCATTTGGCCAGTGCGTGAAACGTATCGCGATACTCCCGCATGAACTCACGCCCCTGCGCCAATTGCTCCTCTACGGCGGGATCGTAGGGCGTCAGGGAAACGCCGGATGGCGACTGCGTGGCATAGAGCGTATCGCCTTTCTCCACATGCAAAAGACCCAGCAATTCCTTGGGTAGCACGACACCAACCGAATTACCGATCTGCGTCAGTTTCAGGGCAAACATGATCAATCTCCGATGTTATAACAACTGTAATACTAGACAAAAAAACCCAGCATATCAATCGTCCGCAGATACAGCCTATTTCTCCGCCTCGAATTCCAGCAGATCGGCACCATCGGCCACCTGATCGCCGGCAGCATAACGGAAGGCCTTGACCACGCCGTTCTTCGGTGCGGTGATCGTGTGTTCCATCTTCATCGCCTCAAGGATCAACAGCGGCGCGCCTTTCTCGACCATCATGCCCGGCGTGGCAAGCAACGCAACGATCTTGCCCGGCATCGGCGCGGTCAGGCCTCCGTGCGCGCCACCCGCTTCCACCAGATGCAACGGGTCGTCGCGCTGGATGATCCAGGTCGTGCCATTGAGGAACACGTGGCGCTTCTGCTCCTGTTTTTCAGTAACAGCAACGACGCTGCTCACCAGCCGGCGATCGTCGAGTTCGACGGCGTACTGGCCGGCAAACTGGCCGCTTTCGAGCAGACGGCCACGCGCCAGCACCGACTCGCCAGCCAGCGTCAATCGCCAGGCGTCGGCCTCATAGGCGATCGCTACTTCAAACAGGGCTTCACCACTGCGGTACGTAATCGTGCGCCGCGACTGGATATTCAGCCGCCAGCCGTCGTGCGAACTCCATGGCGACCACGGGTCGCCCGAATGACTGGCCTTGGTCAGCGCCGTTGCCTGCTCGCGCAGCAACTCGGCAACGGCCGCAATGAAGAAAACATTTTTCGGTGGAACGACTTCCGCCGGGAACAACAAATCACGGCTTTTCTCGATCAGCCCGGTATCGAGATCGGCGTTGGCAAAGGCCGGGCAGGCGACCAGGCGCGACAGGAAATCGACGTTGGCGGTGACGCCGACAATGCGGTAGTCGGCCAGCGCCTGCCGCATACGTGCCAGCGCGGCGTTGCGGTCGACGTCCCAGACGATCAGCTTGGCGATCATCGGGTCGTAATACGGCGTGATTTCATCGCCTTGCTCGATGCCGGTATCGACACGAACGTTGAGGCTCTCGGCAGGCGGTGCCAGATGGATCAGACGGCCGGTTGAGGGCAGAAAATCCTTGTCGGCATTCTCTGCATAAATTCGTGCTTCAAGCGCGTGGCCGCGAATCTGCAGCTGATCCTGCCGCAACGGGAGCGGCTCGCCGCTCGCCACGCGCAATTGCCATTCGACCAGATCCTGCCCGGTAATCATTTCGGTGACCGGATGCTCTACCTGCAGACGCGTGTTCATCTCCATGAAGTAGAAGGTGCCGTCCTGCGCAAAGGTATCGCTGGCGATGAACTCGACGGTGCCGGCACCGACGTAGCCAACGGCCTTGGCGGCATCAACGGCCGCCTTGCCCATCGCCGCGCGGCGCTCCGGCGTCATACCCGGCGCCGGAGCTTCTTCAAGTACTTTTTGGTGCCGGCGCTGTACCGAGCAATCGCGTTCAAACAGATAAACGCAATTGCCCTGCGTATCAGCGAAGACCTGAATTTCGATATGCCGCGAACGGGTCAGATACTTCTCGATCAGCACATGATCCGAGCCGAATGACGAACTTGCTTCACGCTTGCACGAGGCCAAAGCAGCGATGAAATCCTCGCTTTTTTCGACCAGTCGCATGCCCTTGCCGCCGCCGCCGGCAGCCGCCTTGATCAGCACCGGATAGCCAATGGCGTCGGCCTGCGTGTGCAGATAATCCGGCTCCTGATTGTCGCCGTGATAGCCCGGTGTCAACGGTACGTTGGCGGCGCCCATGATTTTCTTGGCGGCGGATTTCGAACCCATGGCACGAATCGCGTCGGCCGGCGGGCCAATGAACACCACGCCGGCAGCGGCACAGGCATCGGCGAACTGATCGTTCTCGGAAAGGAAACCGTAACCCGGATGCACGGCCTGCGCGCCGGTACGCTTTGCCGCATCGAGGATGCGTTCAGCCACCAGATAGGACTCGCGGGCTGCGGCCGGGCCAATGCAGACGGCTTCGTCAGCCAGCCGTACGTGACGCGCGTTGGCGTCGGCCTCCGAATAAACAGCAACAGTACGGATACCCATACGACGCGCCGTCTTGATGACACGGCAAGCGATTTCGCCACGGTTGGCAATGAGAATTTTTGTAAACATTTAAGCTCCTTCAACGCAGAGATCGCAGAGACGCAGAGTACGCAGAGAAAAACTGGACAGATATTTCGCCTCCCTCAGCGAACTCTGCGTCTCTGCGTACTCTGCGTTGAAAGCGGTTAACCAGTGACCCAGGACGGCTTGCGCTTCTCCAAAAAGGCAGTCAGCCCTTCCTTGCCTTCCGGACTGGAACGCACGCTGGTAATGCGCTGCGCGGTCTCCTCAATCGTCGTCTCGTCGATCGGCTGACCGGAGACGGCGCGAATCAGCCCCTTGCACTGCGCCTGCGCCTGCGGACCGTTCTTCAACAAGCTATCGAGAATCTCGCCAATGGCCTCATCGAGTTGCTCTTCGCCGGGAACAATTTCGTGCAGAAGACCGATCCGGTAGGCCTCAGCAGCTGACAGCCGCTCGGCTGTCAGCATGTAGCGACGGGCATGGCGCTCACCAATGGCCGCCAGCACGTAAGGGCTGATCACTGCCGGCAGGATGCCGAGCTTCACTTCGGTGAGCGCGAACAACGCGTCATAGGTTGCTACGGCGATATCGCAGGCGGCGATCAGGCCGACACCGCCGCCATAGGCCGGCCCCTGCACACGGGCAATGGTCGGTTTGGGCAGCTCGTTGAGCGTGCGCATCAGCTCGGCAAGCTTGTGTGCGTCGCGCAGGTTTTCCTCCTGCGAATAGCCGGCCGCGCGCTTCATCCAGTTAAGATCCGCCCCCGCACAGAAACTCTTGCCGGTCGAAGAAAGCACCACGGCGCGCACGCGCGGGTCGGCCGCCAATTCACGCAAACCGGCGGTGATCTCGGCGATCAGCACTTCATCAAAAGCGTTGTGTCGCTCGGCCTTGTTCAGCGTGAGAATGCCGACGGCGCCGTCGACTTCGGTGATGATGGATTGATAGTTCATTACTTTAAACCTCCTTCAACGCAGAGTACGCAGAGACGCAGAGGGCGCAGAGAAAACCGAAAAAGAACCAGAAATTTGCTAAAACCTGCGACTCAACATCGACTCGCTATATTGCTTCTCTCTGCGCCCTCTGCGTCTCTGCGCTCTCTGCGTTGAAAGCGCTTCGCTTTTTACATTCTAAAAATCCCGAACTTCGTTTCCACCGCCGGCGCGTTCATCGATGCCGACAATGCCAGCCCGAGCACACGCCGCGTATCGGCCGGGTCGATGATGCCGTCATCCCAGAGGCGGGCGCTGGCGTAGTAGGGGTGGCCCTGCACTTCGTACTGCTCGCGAATCGGCGCCTTGAAAGCCGCTTCGTCCTCGGCGCTCCACGTCTTGCCAGCCGATTCGATACCGTCGCGCTTGACGGTAGCGAGCACGCCGGCAGCCTGCTCGCCGCCCATCACCGAGATGCGCGCATTCGGCCACATCCAGAGGAAACGCGGTGAGTAGGCGCGGCCGCACATGCCGTAGTTGCCGGCACCAAACGAACCGCCAATCACCACTGTAAATTTCGGCACCTTGGCGCAGGCCACGGCTGTCACCATCTTCGCGCCATCACGCGCAATGCCGCCGTTTTCGTACTTGCGGCCGACCATGAAACCCGTGACGTTCTGCAGGAAGATCAGCGGAATGCCGCGCTGTGAGCAGAGCTCGACAAAGTGCGCTGCTTTCAACGCCGACTCGGAAAAGAGAATGCCATTGTTTGCAACAATGCCAACCGGATAACCCCAGATGCGCGAAAAGCCGCAAACAAGCGTCGTTCCATAACGCTGCTTGAACTCGTCAAAATCTGAACCATCGACGATGCGGGCAATGATCTCGCGCACGTCAAAGGGCTTCTTGCTGTCCGTCGGAATCACGCCGTAAAGTTCCTCGGCAGGGAAGAGCGGCGCGCGCGGCTCAGTGAGGCTGACCGGAGGACGCTTCTGCCAGTTGAGGTTGCCGACGATGCGACGGGCAATCGCCAGCGCATGCGCATCGTTTTCTGCCAGATGATCAACGACGCCCGAAGTCCGCGTGTGCACTTCGGCACCACCGAGATCTTCGGCACTGACCACCTCGCCAGTCGCCGCCTTGACCAGCGGCGGGCCACCGAGAAAAATGGTGCCCTGATTCTTGACGATGATCGACTCATCGGACATTGCCGGCACGTAGGCGCCACCGGCAGTGCACGAACCCATCACGGCGGCGATCTGCGGGATGCCGGCGGCCGAGAGGTTGGCCTGGTTGTAGAAGATGCGTCCGAAATGGTCGCGATCGGGAAAAACTTCGTCCTGCAAGGGCAGAAAAGCACCGCCCGACTCAACCAGATAGATGCATGGCAGGTGATTTTCCAGCGCGATTTCCTGCGCCCGCAAATGCTTTTTGACGGT
>JBIJCY010000224.1:0-5099 GCA_044344385.1 Rhodocyclaceae bacterium
TACAGCGAAGCGATCCGCGGACTGGTTGATGGCGGCGCCGACATCCTGCTCGTCGAAACAATCTTCGACACGCTCAACGCTAAAGCCGCCCTGTTCTCGATCGAACAGTTTTTCGAGAAAGCCGGCCGGCGCTGGCCGGTGATGATCTCGGGAACGATTACCGATGCTTCCGGCCGCACGTTGTCCGGGCAGACTGCCGAAGCCTTCTGGAATTCACTGAATCACATCCGGCCGGTGTCGTTCGGCCTGAACTGCGCCCTTGGCGCCGCCGAACTGCGCCAGTACGTCGAAGAACTGTCGCGCATCTGTGGCTGCTTTGTCTCGGCGCACCCGAACGCCGGCCTGCCCAACCCACTGTCGCCAACCGGCTACGACGAGACGCCCGAGCAACTGGCGGTCGAAATCGTCGACTGGGCAAAGCACGGTTTCGTCAATATCGTCGGCGGCTGTTGCGGCACCTCGCCGGCGCACATCGCGGCGATTGCCCAAGGCGTCGCCGGTATCGCGCCGCGCGCCATTCCGGCCGTTGAAAAGAAGCTGCGCCTCTCCGGCCTGGAGCCGTTTAACGTCGGCAAGGAATCGCTCTTCGTCAACGTCGGCGAGCGCACCAACGTCACCGGCTCAAAGGCTTTTGCGCGCATGATTCTCGAAGGCCGTCTCGACGACGCACTGGCGGTCGCCCACCAGCAGGTCGAGAACGGTGCGCAGGTGATCGACATCAACATGGACGAGGCGATGCTCGACTCGAAGGCGGCGATGGATCGCTTCCTCAAACTGATTGCCTCCGAACCCGACATCTCGCGCGTGCCGGTGATGATCGACTCGTCGAAGTGGGAAATCATCGAGACCGGCCTCAAGTGCATTCAGGGCAAGGGCATCGTCAACTCGATCTCGATGAAGGAGGGCGAGGCCGCCTTCCTGCACCATGCAAAACTGGCCATGCGCTACGGCGCGGCAGTGGTGGTCATGGCTTTCGACGAAGCCGGGCAGGCCGACACCTATGCGCGCAAGACCGAAATTTGCAAGCGCGCTTACGATTTGCTGACGGCATCGCCGGAGCAGGGCGGAGTCAATTTCCCGCCCGAAGACATCATCTTCGACCCGAACATCTTTGCCATCGCCACCGGCATCGAAGAGCACAACAATTACGCCGTCGACTTCATCGAAGCCTGCCGCTGGATTCGCGCCAATCTGCCTTATGCGCAGATCTCCGGCGGCGTCTCCAACGTCTCGTTTAGCTTCCGTGGCAACGACGCCGTGCGCGAGGCGATCCACACCGTTTTCCTCTACCACGCAGTGAAGGCCGGCCTGACCATGGGCATCGTCAATGCCGGCATGGTCGGCATCTACGACGATCTCGATCCGGCGCTGCGCGACAAGGTCGAGGACGTCGTGCTCAACCGTCATCCGGAAGCCGGCGAAGCGCTCGTTGAATTCGCCCAGACAGTAAAAGAAGGCAAAGCAAAAGACACCGGCCCCGATCTTTCGTGGCGTGAAATGGACGTTGAAGCGCGCCTCTCGCACGCGCTGGTCAAGGGCATCACCGACTTCGTCGTCGCCGATACCGAGGAATGCCGCGCCGCACTCGAAGCTGCCGGCAAGCCGCCGCTGTCAGTCATCGAAGGCCCGCTGATGAACGGCATGAACGTCGTCGGCGACCTCTTCGGCGAGGGCAAAATGTTTCTGCCGCAGGTGGTCAAATCGGCGCGCGTCATGAAACAGGCGGTGGCGCACCTGATCCCCTACGTCGAAGCCGAAAAGCTGCGCACCGGCGCAACGAGCAAGGGCAAGATCATCATCGCCACGGTCAAAGGCGACGTGCACGACATCGGCAAGAACATCGTCGGCGTCGTGCTCGGCTGCAACGGCTACGACATCGTCGATCTCGGCGTCATGGTTTCCTGCGACAAGATCCTGCACGCGGCGAAGGAGCACGGTGCGCAGGCAATTGGTCTGTCGGGTCTGATCACGCCGTCGCTGGAAGAAATGAGCCACGTCGCGGCTGAAATGCAGCGTCTTGGTTTTGGCGACGAAACCAATGGTTTGGCGATTCCGCTATTGATCGGCGGTGCGACAACGAGCCGCGCCCACACGGCAATCAAGATTGCACCGCACTACAGCGGCCCGGTGGTTTACGTACCGGACGCCTCGCGCGCCGTGGGCGTGGTGACAAAACTGCTGTCAATCGACAACGCTGCCGGCTTCAAGGCGGAAGTCGCCGCCGACTACGAACGTGTTCGCGCCCAGCACGCCAACAAGAAAGGCGTTCAGCTCGTTTCGCTGGAAGCCGCGCGCAGCAATCGTTTCAAGTGGAACGCCGAGTCCACGTACCAGCCAACAGCACCAAACAAGCCCGGCCTGCACGTGCTGCGCAGCGTGGACCTCGCGACACTCGCCGAGTACATCGACTGGGGTCCGTTCTTCCAGACCTGGGATCTGGCCGGCAGTTATCCGAAAATTCTCGACGATGCGACGGTGGGCGAAACGGCACGCAGTGTTTTTGCCGACGCCAAAGTCATGCTTGAGCAAATTATTAGAGAAAAATGGATCACCGCCAACGCCGTGTTCGGTCTCTATCCTGCCAACGCCGTTGGTGACGACATCGAGCTTTACGCCGATGAATCGCGCAGCAAGAAACTGATGGCCTGGCATAACCTGCGCCAACAGCACGAACGCCCGTCTGGCAAGCCGCACTACTGCCTGACCGATTTTGTTGCCGACCGCGGCACGCCTGACTGGATCGGCGTCTTCGCTGTCAGCGCCGGGCTCGGCATTGAGAAGAAACTCGCCGAATTCGAAGCAACACACGACGATTACCGCGCAATCATGCTCAAATCGCTGGCCGACCGCTTCGCCGAAGCCTGCGCCGAATGGCTGCACGCGCAAGTCCGGCGCGACTACTGGGGCTACGCCGCAGATGAAGCGCTCGACAACGGCGCCATGATTCGTGAGGAATACCGTGGCATCCGCCCGGCACCCGGCTACCCGGCCTGCCCGGATCACACTACCAAGGGGCCGTTGTTTGCACTGCTCGACGCGCCGGCCAACGCCGGCATGGGGATCACCGAATCCTTCGCGATGATGCCGGCTGCCGCGGTTTCAGGCTTCTTTCTGGCGCATCCGCAAGCGCAGTATTTCGCGATCAGCAAGATCGGACGCGACCAGCTTGAGAACTGGGCTCAGCGCGCGGGTTTCAGTGTTGCCGAAGCTGAGCGCTGGCTGGCACCGTTGCTCTGATATTGAAGCAAGAACGAAATCGTGAGTAGAAGCTCGCTTCCGGATTTTGTTGAACGAGAGGCCAATCTTGTCGCACGCAACACCTTGGCATTGCCAGGCCATGCCGCGCTCTATGCGCGGATAAGTTCAACTGATCAGCTCAAGGCACTATCCGGCGACTGTCTGCCTAACGATACGCCACGTTTCGTTCTCGGCGGCGGCAGCAACCTCGTACTGACCGGCGATTTTGATGGACTCATGCTGCACATGGGAATCGGTGGACATCATCTGGCCGCCGAAGATGCCGACGCCTGGTATGTGTGCGCTGGCGCAGGAGTCAATTGGCACGATTTCGTCGGCTGGACACTTGCACAAGGCTGGCCGGGGCTGGAAAACCTGTCGCTGATTCCCGGCACAGTGGGCGCCGCGCCAATCCAGAATATCGGCGCTTACGGATTAGAGCTTGCCGACCGGTTTCATTCACTGCAGGCCTGCGACATGCTGAATGGTGAAATGGTGCGCTTTGATCATGACGCCTGCCGTTTCGGCTATCGCGACAGCGTTTTCAAGCAGGAAGGCTGGCACCTTGAAGGCCGCTTCGTCATCACCGAGGTCACTTTTCGACTGCCCAAAGTATGGCTGCCACTGACCCGCTATGCCGACATCCCGGCCGAACTCGACGCACGCGGCATCGCGTCGCCCAACGCACGGCAAATCGCCGATGCCGTGATTGCCATCCGCCAGCGCAAGTTGCCCGATCCGGCCATCATTCCCAACGTCGGCAGCTTTTTCCACAACCCGTTGGTTGATACAGCAGCGGCTGAAAAACTGGCAAGAATTTTCCCGGACTTACCGCGCTATCCGCAAGCCGATGGTCGCGTCAAACTCGCTGCCGGCTGGCTGATCGAGCAAGCTGGCTGGAAGGGCAGGGACCTTGGCCCGGTCGGCATGTACGAAAAACAGTCGCTGGTGCTAATCAATCGTGGCGGTGCAGTCAGCAACGATGTGCTGGTGCTGACAACCGCCGTGCAGGCTGATGTCCGCCAAAAATTCGGCGTTGAGCTGACGCCGGAACCGATCTTTCTCTGAAAATTTCAGACCGAACCGTCCGTGTGTACGGGTGACAGCAGAATACCGGCGCTAACATCAAGGTTTGGCAATGCTCCGAAAGCATCGGCTGCAAACGTCCGATTCAGCGGATAGCGTGTGACCATACTTTTCGCACTGCCTGACGATTGCAAACAGCGCAATCCTTGATCGTTCTCCGGCAAGAAAAAAGATACCAATCGTAGCCACGATAAAAGTGATGTGCTCACCAATGACCGGCCCCATCAAGTTCAGTGCGGCAGATTGCAATAGCGACGCAGAAAAAATTAACGCGCCCGCTCCAACTGCAAATACGATATTGGCGAACTGTTTCGCCTTAGCTTCAAGCACTTCTTTTGATGGCGTCAAGGTGGCTCCGATTAACTGACAGGTTGCAATTGAGTGGCGCAGTTTACCGCCAACGGCGACATGCGTCGATCATTGACGAACCACGCAGAAACTCGGGGCAGGAAATGCCATTCGCCAAATCAGAAATCAGCAGGCGCTTCCCAAAGAACAAACCCCTCTTCTCGTTGTGTCCAGTCGAGCATTTCGATAAAAGGGTGAGCGCGCCGCGCCAGGCCAACGGGCGGTTCTGCTGCTGATTCGTCATCAAGATCGGGATAGCCGTTATCGACCTTACCTGCCTCACGCTGCCCGGACTTTTCATCGGCCACCGCATTTCGCAAGCGTTCCAACGCTTCCGGCAACTGCTCTGTCGTTATCACGCCACGTGCGCTACGCGCTTTTCCAATAATCTCGAGCAAATGTTTTGCCGTCTCGGCCAACATGATCAT
>JBIJCY010000225.1:0-5087 GCA_044344385.1 Rhodocyclaceae bacterium
ACTCATGGCGCGCCTCATCGGCATCGGCCACCGGCTCGTGAACAATCACTTTGGCACCGTAGGACTGCAGTTCGCGAATCACGTCGATAACGCGAGAATTACGCAGATCCGGACAATCCTCCTTGAAGGTCAGGCCAAGAACGATGATTGGTGCATCTTTCACCTGCCAGCCATTGCGTATCAGATGTTTGACCGTCTGTTCGGCAATAAATTTCCCCATGCCGTCATTGATTCGCCGACCGGCCAGAATAACTTCCGGGTGATAGCCGAGCATCTCGGCCTTGTGGGTCAGATAGTAGGGATCAACACCGATACAGTGACCGCCAACCAGACCCGGACGGAAAGGCAGGAAATTCCACTTGCTACCTGCCGCCTGCAGCACTTCCAGCGTATCGATGCCGATACGGTCAAAAATGATGGCCAGTTCGTTCATCAAAGCAATGTTCAGATCGCGCTGGGTATTTTCGATGACTTTGGCGGCTTCAGCCACCTTGATGCTGGAAGCCGGGTAAACGCCGGCCGTAATGACGCTGGCGTAAATCTGCTTGACGCGCTCAAGCGTCTCCGGCGTATCACCCGAGACCACCTTGACGATCTTGGTTAGCGTGCGCTCCTTGTCGCCGGGGTTGATACGCTCGGGCGAATAGCCGACAAAGAAATCCTTCTTCCACTTCATACCGGAATGCTTTTCGATAATCGGGATGCAAATTTCTTCGGTTGCGCCGGGATAAACGGTCGATTCGAACACAACGGTCGCGCCACGCTTCAGATTTTTACCGACCGATTCCGACGAACCGATCAGTGGTCCGAAATCCGGCTGATGCGCTTCATCGACCGGGGTCGGCACGGCAACAATGATGAAATCCGCTTCACGCAGCGCCGCCGGATCGCAGCCAACCTCGAGATAGCTCGCAGCCTTCAAATCTGCGCTACTGACCTCACCCGTCGGGTCAACGTGGTTTTTATACTGCGCAATTTTAGCCGCCGACAAATCAAAACCAATGGTGCGTTCTTTTTTGCCAAACTCAACAGCCAGCGGCAAACCAACATAACCCAATCCAACAACGGCAACGATAGTCATAAGTTCCTCAACTCTTGTAAAAATATGAAATATAGATAGCTAACTTACCTGTCACAGACTCTGCAAAAGTTTGGCGACCTCGGCTTGGGCCGGGAATCTCTCGCCAAGCTTGACCAATTCAGCCAACTCCTTCTTCGCCGCATCCTTCTTCCCGGCCTTGACCAGCGCCTTGGCCACGTTGAATCGAATCTCTGCATTTTGCGGTGCCAGACTGAGCGCTTTCTGCAGCAGTTCCAGACCACGCTCCGTATCACCCTTTTCAACCAACAACCCGCCCAGCGTATCGATGACGGCGGGTTGCTCCGGCGCCAGTTTGTAGGCTTTTTCGGCGTATTCGATCGCTTTCGGGTCCTTGTTCAGCGCCGAAACCCATGCCAGGTTATTCAACAGCAACGGGTTATCCGGCTGTGCATCGAGCAAAACCCGATAGTGCTTGCTGGCCAAGGCGTAGTCTTTTCGAGCGCTGGCCGCTTCAGCAAGATAAACACGGAACGTCTGGTCCTTGGCATGCTCCTTCAGCCAGCTATCGGCAAACTTGTCTGCTTCACCGACATTCCCGCCAGCCACCAATACAACGTGCAGTTTTACGGCAAGTTCGGAGGCTCCACTTTGCTTGATCCCGGAACGGTAAACAGTTGCCGCGTCAGCCCATGATTTTTTCATGGCATGAATATCACCCTCGAAGACGTAACCGACAGCCTCCTTGGGACGCCGTTTCTGAATCTGACGGGCTGTCGCCAGCGCCTCTGCAGTCCGCCCGGCATCAAGATCAAGCATCATGATGCCGCGCTGCGCCTCGATGGAATCTGCATTGATCGAAAGCGCCTTGCGCAAACTCTGCATGGCGGCATCCTTGTTTTTCATCGCCACCTGAATTTCAGCCATGCGCAGATATGCCATTTGCGAATTCGGCATCAAGGTCGCCAACTTGCCATAAGTTGCAAGTGCCTGATTGAAATCCTCAGCCATCTGCTGAGCACGGCCTGCAGCATCAAGAATATCCGGGCGGTCGGGGAAAACACCGAGCGCATCCTGAGCCGCCGAAACGGCTTTCTTGACATCTTTGATACCAAGATAAAAACCAATGAGCGTAAGTCGTGGCCCCGGATCGTTGGCATTGGCTGCAATTGCCTTGTTGATCAGTGTTGCAACCTCCTCCGGCTTCCCTCCGTTCTTGGCACGCAATTCCGCGATGGCGAGCAGAGCCTGCGCGTTTTTCGGGTCCTTGGCGACAACCGCTTCAAAACGTTTTTTTGCCTCATCTGGCTTTTTTTCTGCCAGATCAAGGTTAGCCAGACTGGCTGCCGCGGCAAAATATGCAGGGTTCTTTGTCAACGCCTGCTCAAAACTCTTGCGCGCAGCGGCTACATCGCCTTTTCCTAGAAGTGCGGTACCACGCAGTTGCGGCGCCAGCGGATTCTCCGGCTGCTTCTTCTCGAGTCCGGCAATCGATTTGAGCGCCAGATCAAACTTGCCACCTTTGATCTGGGAGGAAATCAAAGCCAGGTCCGCATTGATACCGGTATCAACCGATGCTATCTGCTCCAGTTCGCGGTAAGCCGTTTCGGTCTCCCCTTTTGCCAGATGCGAGAGCGCAACCGAAGTACGCTTACCGGTGTTTTCAGGATCAAGCGCGGCGGCCTTGGCAAAATAGATACTTGCCTTATTAACGTCGCCATTCTGCATGAACACTTCACCAGCCAGCGCCAGCATGTTCGAATCCTTGTCAATCTTATCCAGAACAGGTTGCAGCAGACCAAGCGCCTTGACTGGCTGACCACCACGCAAATAACTGGCAATCAGAATACGGCGTGCCAAGCCAAGCTCCGGCGTTTTTGTCAGGACTTTCAGCAAGTGCGTCTCTGCCATCGCATATGACTTCAGTTCGTACTCGATCGCCCCCGCCAACTGCAAGCCGAGCGTGCTGTCCGGTATGACTTTAAGATGCTCCTGAATGGCCTCCTGTGCGGCCTTGAAGTTTTTCTGGCGATAAAAAAGCTGCGCCTGCAAGTAGCTGGTCTGCGGGTGTTTGGGCGCTATCTTTTTCATCGCCTCCAGCTGTTTACCTGCCTCGTCAAAACTACCCGCCTCAATGAAGCGAGAAATCAGAGAAGCGTGAGCTGACAGGAGGTCCGGCTTGATTTCCAGCGCCTTGCGATAGGCTTCCGTCGCACCCTTGACGTCGCCTTGAGCATTCTGAATATCGCCTTTGAGTTGCCATGCACGATATAGATTTGGCGATTTTTCAAGCACTGAAGCAAGCAAAGCCAATGCCCCGGGGAGGTCACGATTGCCTGCTTTTATTTTTGCCTGACCAATCACCGCAGGGCCGTATTGCGGCAAAGCAGCAAGCGCCGCCACGAAAGCCGCCTGTGCCGCTTCGGTCTGACCCAACATGAGATACGCCTGACCAACCGTCGTCTGCAGATCAGCTTTGCTTTCCGGTGAAGTCAGTTGGACCTTGGCAAAATCATCGGTAATTTTTTTGGCTTGCCCGAGCATCAGCATTGCACGCGCCAAAATCGGCGTCACCTGATCGGCCGGGTATTTCAGTTCATTGGCCTTGCGCAATTCCAGTTCTGCCGCCGTCGGGTCGCCGCCATCAAGCAACGCCTTACCCAGCAAAAATCGGGCTTCTCCCAGATTAGGATTATTCTGCAGCGCATTCTTCAGCTGAATCACTGCGGCCTTGTTGTCGTTCTTGGCCATATAGTCCTTGGCTGAAGTCAGCATGGACTCAGGATTTCCCCCGCCACAACCGATCAGGATCATAGTAGCCAGAAGGGCTGATACGGCGGCTCTGCGCATTGATTTCCGGGTAGTCATATGTATCCCATAAAAGTGGGTAATGTTATTCAACTGCTGAATCATTTCAATCCAAAACGATGCATCAGATCGTAAAGCGTTGGCCTGCTGACACCCAGCATTTCGGCGGCCTTCACCACGCTTCCGTCGGCACGCCCCAAGGCAGTGATGATGACGCGCTTTTCAGCTTCCTCGCGGACCTGGCGCAGGTCCAGACAAGTGTCCTGCTCGTCGACGGCCTGATTCAAGCCAATGTCCTCAACGGTAATTTGCCCACCTTCGGCCATGATCACCGCGCGCTTGATGCAATTCTCCAATTCGCGAACGTTGCCGGGCCAGGTGTGCGATTCGACTGCCCGCAATGCGTCTTCACGCAGGGTCATGGCCCCGCGGTTCTGTTCTGCCGCAAAGCGGCGCACGAAGGCGTGAGCAAGCAGCGCGACATCGCCTTGGCGCGCCCGTAGCGGCGGAATGGTCACGACAATTTCCGCCAGACGGTAGTAAAGATCTTCCCTGAAGCGTCCTTCCTTGATCAAGACCTTGAGATCCTGATGTGTTGCGCAGACGATTCGCACGTCAATCGGAATCTCCTGCCTTCCGCCAATACGCTCGATGACACGCTCCTGCAGGAAGCGCAACAGTTTTGCCTGCAGCGAATGGGGCAGATCGCCAATCTCGTCGAGCATCAGGGTACCGCGATCAGCGGTTTCGATCTTGCCTGGCGTCGTTTTGGCAGCGCCGGTAAAAGCCCCTTTTTCATAGCCGAACAATTCGCTTTCCAGCAGATTGTCCGGAATTGCCGCACAGTTAATGGCGACAAAGCGCTCACCACTCCTTGCCGATGCGGCATGCAACCCGCGCGCAATCAACTCCTTGCCGGTGCCGCTCTCACCGAGAACCAGCACGGTTGCACCACTGCTTGCGACCTTCTCAACCGTACGACAAACCCGCAGCACCTCGGGGTCTCTCGTAATCAGCCCGGACAGCACATCCGGCTGCTGCATCAGTTGCAAACGACTGTTCTCCTGCTGCAGATCATAGAGACGATAAGCACGCTCAATCGTCAAACCCAGCATATCGATTTCGAACGGTTTGGCGAAAAAATCATAGGCGCCCAAACCCACTGCCCGCAACGCATTGGACCGGTCATTCTGCCCGGTCAGAACAATCACCTTGGTTTCCGGAGCAATCGACAGAATCT
>JBIJCY010000226.1:0-5079 GCA_044344385.1 Rhodocyclaceae bacterium
TTCACCGCAAAGGCGCGAAGGTGCAAAGGACGCAAAGTTTAGAAACCGTTGACAATCCGTTTGATGCCTTGGCGCATAACTTCAACATTGAAATTCAGTAATAGCCCGAGTTTTAGTTCGGTCATTCTCAAGTAGGTAAGAAGCTGTGCAGAATGCACTGGAATCAGCGCGTCTACTGATTTTGCCTCAACGATGAGACAGTCTTCTACCAGCAAATCAAGACGCAAGGGTTTTGAAAGCTCTTTCCCTTTGTAGCGAATAGGCACGCTTACTTCGCGTTTAACCGCCACGCCTTGTTCAGCTAATTCCGACGCCAGACACTCTATGTAAATGGTCTCAAGCAGGCCAGGACCAAGCAGTCGGTGCACTTCAATGCTTGCGCCAATTACCTTATGACTGAGTTCGTCAAGGAACACCTTTGTTTGCACTTTCTTAGCGCCCTTCGCGCCTTTGCGGCTCTGCATTTCCTTCGGTCACCTTTGCGGTGAAAAAAGATTTCCCGTCAGCCACATCCGCCGCAATCTGCCCCTTCAGCGCTTCAAAATTCGGGAATTTCATTTCGTCGCGCAGTTTGTGCAGGAAGCGGACGTTGAGGTGGGCGCCGTAGATGTCGTCGGTGAAGTCGAACAAATGAACTTCGAGCAGCGGGCGTACGACCTGATTGGCGCTCGGGCGGAAACCGAGGTTGGCAACGCCCTGGCGTGGCCCGCCGGGCAGGCCCTTGACCTCGACGGTGAACACGCCGAGCAGCGGCGGACGCTCGTGTTTCATGCGGATATTGGCGGTGGCGAAACCGAGTTGTCGGCCAATCTTGTCGCCATGCACGACGCGGCCGTCGATCGAGTAGGGGCGGCCAAGCAGACGTGCGGCGTGTTCCAGTCGGCCGCTACCCAGGGCATCACGCACAGCCGAGCTTGACGCGCGTTCGCCTTCGAGGGTGACACTGTCCATCGCTTCAACCTGGAAACCGAGGCTGGCGCCGGCCGATTTGAGCAAGGCAAAGTCGCCCGTGCGTTTGGCGCCGAAACGAAAATCGTCGCCGATGATCAAATGGCGTACACGCAGCGCGTCGACCAGCACGCGTTCGATGAATTCTTCGGCAGAAAGCGCCGCGAAACGCGCGTTGAAATGGCAAACGTAGGCTAGCGCGACGCCATCATCGGCGATCAGTTCGAGCTTTTCACGCAAGGTCGACAGGCGGGCTGGTGCTGATTCCGGTGCGAAGAATTCGCGCGGATGCGGTTCGAACGTCAGCACCGTTGGCGGCAAGCCTTCGGTTGCTGCGGTCGCAGTCAGGCGAGCGAGCAGGGCGCGGTGGCCAAGGTGGACGCCATCGAAATTGCCGATGGTGAGCACGGTGGCGCTGGGCGCGCGTTGCGCATAGCCGCGATAAACGAGCATTCAGGTGGCCGTGGTTTTTAAAGAGGCTGAATTATAATGGTTTTGCACCCCCATGGCGCCCGTTAAGGCCGTGAAATAACAGGAAAAATTCTTATGAACCTGCAGCCGTTCTTACTGTTTTTGCACATGGCCTGCGTTGTTTTGTGGGTTGGCGGAATGTTTTTCGCCTACGTCTGTTTGCGCCCGACAGTCGTTGAACTCTTCGAGCCGCCGCAACGGTTGCGGCTGTGGCGTGGCGTGTTTGCGCGCTTCTTTGTCTGGGGGTGGGGTGCGGTCGTGTTGATTCCGCTCAGTGGCCTGATGATGTTCGCTGCGGTTGGCTTTGCCGGCGCGCCACTGCGCTGGCACATGATGTTGGCGACGGGGTTTGTGATGGTGGGGATTTTTGTTTTTGTTGCGACCGGCCCCTATGTCGCGCTTGGTCGCGCCGTCGCTGCTGAAGATTGGAAGGCCGGCGGTGCCGCCTTGAATGGTATTCGCCAGTGGGTTGGCATCAATTTGTTGCTGGGGACGGCGACCATTGCGATCGCGACGCTGGGTCGATGGTGGTAGTGCGTGATGTTTTGCCGGAGCGATATTTTTCCATACGCTACCGTCTGGAAATGATAAGATTCCTCCACTAATTCAAAGAGGAACATCCGAATGCAAATCGAAAATTCTGTTTTTGTCGTGACCGGCGGTGCCTCCGGGCTGGGTGCCGGTACGGCGCGCATGATTGTCGCTGCGGGTGGCAAGGTGGTGCTGGCCGACGTGAACAAGACTGCAGGAGAGGCGCTGGCTGCCGAACTGGGCGCCAATGCCCGTTTTGTTGAAACCGACGTAGCCAACGAAGAAAGTGCGCGCAACGCCATCGAGACGGCGCGCAGTGTTTTTGGCGGTCTGCACGGTCTGGTCAATTGCGCCGGCATTGCGCCGGCCGAAAAGGTGGTTGGCCGCGACGGGATTCACAAGCTGGCATCTTTTTCGCGAGTGATTACCATCAACCTCATCGGCTCGTTCAACATGATCCGGCTGGCGGCCGAGGTGATGAGCCAGTCCGAGCCGAATGCGGCAGGTGAGCGCGGGGTGATTGTCAGCACCGCGTCGGTGGCTGCCTATGACGGGCAGATCGGCCAGGTGGCCTATGCCGCTTCGAAGGGCGGCGTCGTGGCAATGACGCTGCCGATCGCACGCGAGCTGGCCCGCTCGGGCATCCGCGTAATGACCATTGCGCCAGGTATCTTCGAGACGCCGATGCTGATGGGCATGCCGCCCGAGGTGCAGGACGCACTGGGCAAGATGGTGCCTTTCCCCTCGCGCATGGGCAAACCCGCTGAGTACGCTGCGCTGGTGCGCCATATTTGCGAAAATTCGATGCTCAACGGCGAGGTGATTCGTCTGGATGGCGCGATACGGATGGCGCCAAAGTAATTTATCTAAAAACCTCACCGCAATGGCCCGAGGCCAGGCTTCGCGCAGGCGCGAAGGCGCGAAGAACGCAAAGGAAACAATGGGTTTGATGATTGCGCCATTCACCTTTTGGGTGAGTGGCATGGGTAATCAAAAAGATGTCAGACCGTTGAATTTCTTTGCGAACCTTTGCGTTCTTTGCGCCTTTGCGGTGAATATCTGCTTTTTTTCCGGCTTCGCCAAATGAACGCGACGAGCAAAATCGACTGTTATCACTGCGGCCTGCCGGTCCCGCCGGAAGTCGACCTGTCGGTGCAGATTGGAGAACAGCCGCGCGCCATGTGCTGCATCGGTTGTCAGGCGGTGGCGCAGGCCATCGTTGATAACGGGCTGGCCGACTACTACCGGAATCGCGATACACTGCCCAATGCGCCGCGCGAAGCGATGCCGGCGATCCTCGATGGGCTCAAGCTATACGACCACGCCGATTTTCAGAAAAGTTTCGTTCGCACTCTCAATGATGGTGAGCGCGAAGCTTCGTTGATCATTGAAGGCATCACCTGCGCAGCTTGTATCTGGCTCAATGAGCAGCATCTGTTCAAGCTGCCTGGCGTGATTGGCGTTGATCTGAATTACGCGACACGGCGCGCCCGGGTGCGCTGGGATGATGGACGCATCAAGCTTTCGGAAATCCTTGGCGCCATTGCCGCGATTGGCTATCGCGCCTATCCCTACGACGCAGCAAAGAGTGAGGAGCTGGCTGGCAAGGAGCGCCGTAGCGCCTTGTGGCGGGTGTTTGTCGCCGGCTTCGGCATGATGCAGGTGATGATGTACGCCATCCCGGTTTATCTGGCCGGCGAGGGTGATATGACGGCGGATGTCGAGCAGCTCATGCGCTGGGCGAGTCTGGTGCTGACGCTGCCGGTGGTTTTTTACTCGGCGGCGCCTTTCTTTCGTAACGCCTTGCGTGATCTCAAGCTGCTGCGTGTGGGTATGGATGTTCCCGTGGCGCTGGGCGTTGGCGCGGCATTTTCAGCGAGTGTCTGGGCGACACTGAGCGCCTCGGGCGAAGTTTATTTCGACTCGGTGACGATGTTTGTCTTTTTCCTGCTCGGCGGGCGTTTCCTTGAAATGACGGCGCGGCAGCGCGCGGTGAGCGTGACGGAGGCGCTGGCCAAGCTGATGCCTGCATTTGCCGCGCGCGTAGCAGGCTACCCGCAGCAGCGTGATTTCGAGCGAGTGATGGCGGCTGATCTGCTTGCCGGCGATATCGTGTTGGTCAAACCCGGCGAGACGATTCCGGCAGACGGCCACGTTGTTGAGGGCATCAGTTGTGCTGACGAGGCCTTGCTGACTGGCGAAAGTGCGCCGGTGGCCAAGGCGCCGGGTGTAGCGGTGACCGGTGGCGCGATCAATATCGAAAGTCCTCTGTTCATCAAGGTCGAACAGGTCGGCGAGGCGACACGCTTGTCGGCGATTGTCCGTCTGATGGAGCGCGCGGCGATGGAAAAACCGCGCATCGTCGACTTTGCCGACCGGATCGCCAGCCGCTTTATTCTCGCGCTGTTGCTCGTAGCCGTTGCGGTGGCGCTGGCCTGGTGGCTGATTGATCCGTCAAAAGCGTTATGGATTACCGTTTCCGTTCTCGTTGTTACTTGCCCCTGTGCCTTGTCGCTGGCGACGCCGGTAGCGCTCAGTGTGGCGAGCGGGGCAATGGCGCGCGCCGGCCTGCTGGTGACGCGCAGTCATGCCATCGAGACGCTGGCGCGGGCAACGCATTTTGTTTTCGATAAAACCGGCACGCTGACGACCGGCCAAATGAAGTTGCTTGAGGTGTTGCCACTTGGTGCGCTTGAGCGCGAGCGATGTGTGTCAATTGCGGCGGCGCTTGAACAGGCGTCAGAACACCCGATCGGCGCTGCGCTGCGCGCGGCCGGCGGCAACGATTTACCTCTTTTGCAAGGGCTTGCCAGCGAGGCGGGGAATGGTGTCAGCGGCGTCAGTGCCGGGCTGGCGGGTAAGTGCCTGCGCCTCGGACGGCTTGACTATGTTGCAGCCTTGCATGGCCAGCCGGTTCCTGATTCGGCCCGCTCTTTCGCTGACAGCAGTGATACGGTCATCGCGCTGGGTGACGAATCCGGCTGGCTGGCGCTGTTTCGCATCGGCGATGAAATCCGCCCCGAGGCAGCGCGGCTGATCGCTGAGCTGCAAGCAGCGGGCCGGCAGGTTTCGTTGCTCACCGGGGATGCTGCGCCGGTCGCGCATCGCGTTGCGCAGGCGCTCGGCATT
>JBIJCY010000429.1:0-5062 GCA_044344385.1 Rhodocyclaceae bacterium
ATACCGGGTCCGGTCTGCAAGAAACGATTCGGTCAAAGCGGGCGCTATCGTGGCCCCGACAATTATGGGCAAAAAATACCAGAGCTCAACCAGCCTCATGGCAGCGGAATAAATTCCGACTTGCTGATTGTCCTTCATCTGCCCGAGCATCAGCTTGTCAAGGTTCAGATTGACCAGCACAAGCGACCCTGAAAGAACGATCGGCCAACTCTCGCCCAATAGGCGCGCTGCCTTTTTTGTGTCTATTCTCCAGGACAATATCGTCTTATCGCTGATCGCATATGAAATCATCAGGCCGAGTGCAATCAAGACAGCTTCCAATAAGATGATCCATACAAAGGCGATAAGTGGTGCTGACAAAAGTATCAAGGCGATTTTGATTGCCGACGCGCTCAGGAAACTGATGTTTTCTACCCAGACGGAGTAGCGTGATCTTATTTGTGACTCGTACGAATACTTTATGACATCAGTGCACCTGAATAACAGGGCTATGCCAAGCAAGCCAGCCATTAGCGTGATGGACGCGTCATGTGGGTGCAACCAAACTGCAGTGCAGAAGATCAAGACAAGAGTGATCGCACTACCAAAAACCTGAAGGGCAAATGCGGTTCCAAGTGTTGTATTTGCCGTGACAGGATCTCGCACGACATCGCGCACGACTATTTCGTTCAGTCCGAGCGAGCCGAGGGCACCGAATAGCCCGACAAAGGCGATAGCGTAGTTGAGTTGGCCAAACTGGTCGGGGCCAAGATAACGAGCCAGCCAAACACCTACCAGCAATCCGACGCCCATGCGCAGGATTTTGTCGAAAAACAGCCAGCCGATATTGTCGATGATGTTGACCAGACCGGGACGGTGCTCAACTTGTTTCTTTAAGTAACTGGGTAGAAGATTCAGAAGTTTCAATTGCGTGGCGGCGCGGAGAGGCTATTGACTGACGCTGGAGCGCGCCACCGGAGAACTTGATTTCAGATTATTGCCAAACTCGAAAAGAAAAAACTCAAGATGTTCTGCCGAAACCTCTAGCTTGTCGGCAACGACATGCATCGTCCGCAAGTAGTCGGTGTAGCGTCTCGGGGCTGTGTCATAGCTTATCGGGCCGATAGACTTGAACTCTTCAAAGGTATTATCGCTGATTGCCTGGATGATGCGGCTGTCCAAGATTAGGGCGCGACTGCCCTGAACCTGGACTGGCAAGAAATTCAAGAACTTCGTATAGGTAGACAGCCCTAACCCGGGAATTTGCTTGATGCAAGCGTAATGCTTGGTCCAGTCATCCAACCCATCGGCGCGCACCCCTGAGAGGAGGTGAATGACCTTCGGTAGATTCGCGAGAATCTTTTGGAGGTGCTCTCCTCGCATACCCGATGAGTATCCCCATATCACCGTGGCAAGGACATACTGCGTTAAGTCATTTTGGGCTGCCAGGCGCCGGAGGTCGGAGCGCGACACTACAATCGTAATACCGTCGGAAAATTGTTCGCTGAGAGCCGTGAGCGCAATTTGGTGGACGGAACAGACTGATGTCCAGATGCTGAGTTTCGAGCGAGATGCCTGCAGCTCAAGTGGCATATTGATAATCAATGTCTGAAGACTCGATAGCTTGATCGCCATTGCGTTGGAGAGATTCGAGAGCATGATTGTCGTTTTGGATTCTGTCCCGGCGAATATTCAGTTACGGTGTAATCCTGTCATTAAAAGTCGGCGCTGGCGGGACGGCGTGTGCCTGCATTTCGTGATTCCAAATCCCGTCCCCGTGTAGATCATGCAAGAAACAAGAAACCCGCTCATGGTACGCCTGATACCAAGCCATCATCCTATCCAAGCACCGCATCAAGACTACCCGCAGGAACGGCGGTGATACCTTCGCTTAGCGGCCAGGGTGAGCCTTCGCCGTGACAGATTAAATAAAGCTGGTCAAGGTTCAGCACGTCACGGGCCGAGCGCATGGCGGCTGTGACTCTTGGGGAGCGGGTGAGTTTGATTTCGAAGCCCATGCGTTTGCCATTGTTGACGATGAGCAAGTCCAGTTCGGCGCCGGTATGCACACCCCAAAAAAAAGCTTCGTTCCTTCGTGCGCCGCTACGACGAATGATTTCACGCACCATCAGCCCTTCCCACGAGGCGCCGCACTTGGGGTGAGCCAGCAAGGCGTCTGAATCGGCGATCCCCAAAAGATTGTGCAGAATGCCTGTATCCGTAACATAAACCTTGGGCGCTTTCACTTCTCGTTTACCCAGGTTGGTATGCCAGGGCAAAAGCCGGTAAGCCATGTACGTGCCTTCAAGAATGTCCAGATATCGGCTCACGGTTTTGTCGCTGACACCAAGCGAGCGGGCAATTTCGCTGCTGTTCCACGTTTGACCATGGTAGTGCGCCAGCATGGTCCAAAAGCGACGCAAGGTCAGTGTTGGCAGATTGATACCGAGCTGCGGCAGATCGCGCTCCAGATACGTGCGAATAAATGCCTCTCGCCATTCCTGACTGGCGCGAAGATCGCCGGCCAGCAAGGCGCGGGGGAAACCGCCGCGCAGCCAGCGGGTGTCGAGCCAATGGGGACCAACGCCACTTGCGCCATTTGCGGCGGCGAGTTCATCCAGTCCAAAGCCGTCCAACTCCTGAAATGCCACGCGACCCGCCAGGCTCTCTGCGGCATGTTTCAATAACTCCGGTGCGGCGCTGCCCAGAATCAAAAAACGTGCTGGCGTATCGGGGCGGTCCGCCAGCACCCGCAGCAAGGGGAAAAGATCCGGCCGAGTCTGGATTTCGTCCAGGACCACGAGCCCAGTCAATGGACGCAGCACGAAGGCGGGATCGGCAAGGCGCGCCTGATCGTCAGGGTCTTCAAGGTCAAATTGTTTGACCGGCCCCGCCCAGGTCTCGGCAAACTGCCGGGCCAAGGTTGTTTTTCCCACTTGGCGCGGCCCCAGCAGAGCTACCACAGGGAAGTGGGACAAGCGTTGAGTTAGGTGATCAAGATGAACGGAGCGTGGAAGCATGCTGAATCATAGCATGAAATATCGGATCGTTAATCCGATATTTCATGCCTGTTGTTTTGTTAGTGAACTCCATGTTCAGGATGACCTGCGCCGAACGCAACAGGCTGAACTAAAAAGTCGGCGCCGGCGAAACGGTGGCTCAGCGGCTAACGTGATATTTCCATCCGCACCTCGCTTCGCGTGTTTTGCGGTCACCGCGTCACGCCGAGCGACCATCCTTTTGGCATACAAGGAAATCACGGAAATTCAAAAAATTGAACGATCAATCGGTAGGGGAGCTAAACAGATACCCCGTTTGTGCAGCCGATAAACAATCCCCTTATCCCCAAATAGAAATAATCACATTGGCGCGGGAAGGGGAAATTGTTAGCCTTGCGCCTTCAAGAATAACCATATTTCGAGGAGGCTTGGCATGGCGTTGGTCAATCCGCACGGCGGCGGCAGTCTGCGACCTTTGTTGCTGGAAGGTACGGCGTTGCAGGCGGAGCTGGCGCGAGCCAAGTCTTTGCCGAGGGTCAAGGTCAGTTCGCGCGAAGCCGGCGACATCATCATGCTCGGCATCGGCGGCTTTACGCCGCTCGAAGGATTCATGACCCATACCGACTGGCAGGGCGTCTGCGACGGCATGAAGATGGCCAACGGCCTGTTCTGGCCGATCCCGATCACCCTGTCCACCGACACGGCCACGGCCGCGAGCTTTCATACCGGTGGCGACATTGCCCTGATCGATCCGGACGACGATTCGATTCTCGCCACCATGAAGGTGACGGAGAAGTACTCGATCAACAAGGCGCACGAATGCGCGACGGTGTTCAAGACCACCGATCCCGAGCATCCGGGCGTGAAAATGGTCATGGAGCAGGGCGACGTCAATCTTGCCGGCCCGATCAAGGTCCTCTCGCAGGGCGATTTCCCGGCGAAGTACGGCGACCTCTTCCTGTCACCGAAGCAAACCCGGGCGAAATTTGAAGAAATGGGCTGGAGCAAGGTTGCGGCCTTCCAGACGCGCAACCCGATGCACCGTTCGCACGAATACCTGGCAAAGATCGCCATCGAGACTTGCGACGGCGTGCTGATCCATTCGCTGCTGGGCAATCTGAAGCCGGGCGACATTCCCGCCGAGGTGCGGTCAGAAGCGATCGCCACGCTGGCCGAAAACTATTTCGTCAAGAACACCGCGCTGCAGGCGGGCTATCCGCTCGACATGCGCTATGCCGGTCCGCGCGAGGCACTGCTGCATGCGCTGTTTCGCCAGAACTACGGGTGCTCGCACCAGATCGTCGGCCGCGACCATGCCGGTGTCGGCAGCTACTACGGCCCCTTCGATGCCCATCACATTTTCGATGACCTGCCCAAGGGCTCGCTGGAAACCCAGCCGCTGAAGATCGACTGGACCTTCTGGTGTTTCAAGTGCGGCGGCATGGCGTCTGCGCGCACCTGCCCGCATGGTGATGCCGACCGGCTGATGCTGTCCGGCACCAAGTTGCGCAAGATGTTGTCCGAAGGCGGCGAAGTGCCCGCCGAGTTTTCCCGACCGGAGGTGCTGGAGGTGCTGCGCGCCTACTACGCCAGCCTGGCCGAGCATGAGAAGGTCGAAGTCAAGTTGTCCGGACATTCGGCCCGCTGAAGAATAGGAACCCCAGCTTTTCCCAGTGCATTTTCTGATGAACCACACCGCAACCTAGGAGTAGAAACCAAATGCCAACCTTTGTTCGTACCGAGAAGTGCGATGGCTGCAAGGGGCAGGACAAGACTGCCTGCATGTACATCTGCCCGCATAACCTGATGAAACTGGACAAGGACGGTTCCGAAACCGGCCATGCCATGAAAGCCTTCAACCAGGAACCCGAGCAGTGCTGGGAGTGCTACTCCTGCGTCAAGATCTGCCCGCAGGGCGCCATCGAATGCCGCCACTACGCCGACATCGTGCCGCTGGGCGGTTCGGTGCAGCCGCTGCGCGGATCGGACTCCATCATGTGGACCATCAAGTTCCGCAACGGCACGCTGAAGCGTTTCAAGTTCCCGATCCGCACCACGGCGGAAGGCTCCATCGACTGCTACGG
>JBIJCY010000227.1:0-4986 GCA_044344385.1 Rhodocyclaceae bacterium
AGATCGGTTTTTGGTGCCAGCAGGTAGGCACCGACCAGCATCGCGCGCGAGGCATACATCCAGAACAGCACGTATTTGCTGCGATAGCGGGCAACGCATGAACCGGCGTAGAGGCTGCCAAAGATATTTGAGAGGCCGATAATAGCCAGCGACCAGCTTGCCACCGATGGCGGCAGGCCGCACAGATCGACTTCTCCCGGCAGGTGCGTGACGAGGAAGGCGATGTGAAAACCGCAGGTAAAGAAGCCGGCGTGCAGTAGCAGATAGCTACGATCGCCCATCGCGTCCTGCACGCTGTGCCACAGCCCTTTTTCGTCAACTGCAGCCTTTGGCGCGTGTTCGGCAGGCTTCGACAAAACACGCACCATCGGTAGCGCGGCCAGCGTCATGATCGCCAGCGCCCACATGGCGCCCATCCAGCCGACGGTTTGAATCAGCTTTTGCAGGACCGGCGCGAAGACGAACTGGCCGAAAGAGCCGCCGGCGTTGATCACGCCCGATGCTGCGCCGCGCGCTTCCAGCGGCAGGCGATTGGCCGCCGCGCCGATCAGTACCGAGAAACTGCCGGCGCCCGAACCCATCGCCGAGAGCAGGCCAAGCGAGAAGATCAGTCCCCAGGTGCTGTTCATGAACGGCGTGATGGCACTGCCCAAAGCCAACAGCACGATGCCGCCAAGCAGCACACGACCGGGCCCGTAGCGGTCAGCCAGCGCACCGGAGATTGGTTGGATGGCACCCCACATGAACTGCCCGACGGCCATCGCCAGACTGATCGAGGCAATGCCGAGGCCGGTGGTTGTGTTCAGTGGTGAGAGGAATAGGCCGATCGATTGGCGCGCGCCCATCGTGATCATCAGGATGCCGGCGGCGGAAAGCGTAATTACCCAGAGGGCGCGCTGGTTGAGGGTGCGGAACATGGCTGAGCGATCTTTCGGGCGGACTGAACGCGATTGGAGTGCCTATTGTAGAGGGAATTCCATACGCGTGCGTGTGGTCGCCGTTTGGCGGGTGCAGAATCCCGTGCGGCTCAAAACCCTTCGTTGAAGCCGCGAATCTGTCGCCGTGCTTTCTTGGTCGGCCGGCCGCGCAGGTCGCTGCCGGGCGGTGGCGCGAGACGGTGGGCCTCTTTTTCAGCGGCGCGACGTGTACTGCTTTCGCTGGTTTCTTCGTAAAGCAGTTGCGCTTCGCAGGCTGGCCGGCGTTGTTCATTGAGGCCGCGCACAAGCACCGTCCAGTGCGTGTCGCCAATCGCCAGTTCGAGCGTGTCGCCGTTGCGCAACTCGCGTGCCGGCTTGATGGTGCTGCCGTTGAGTTTGACGTGGCCGGCGTTGATCGCTGCCGTGGCGAGTGAGCGCGTCTTGTAGAAGCGCGCTGCCCACAGCCACTTGTCGATGCGCATGCGTTCAGGCACGGGTGTTTTCGCTAACGCCATGCCTATTCCTTGCTCGGATGCTTGCCGAGTTTGCGCTGCAGTGTGCGCCGGTGCATTTTCAAGGCGCGGGCGGTCGACGAGATGTTGCCTTGATGCTCGGCGAGGACGCGCTGGATATGCTCCCATTCAAGGCGGTTTACGGTGAGTGGCGATTCCGAAACCGGCAGGCTGGAGTCGCCTTCGCTGCTCTTGCTCAACGCGGCGACCACTTCGTCGGCATCGCAGGGCTTGGCCAGGTAATGAATGGCGCCGAGCTTGATCGCTTCGATCGCGGTGGCGATGCTGGCGTAGCCAGTGAGCATAACGATGCGTGTGTTCGGGTCGAGTTCGATAAGTTTTTCGATGAGAACAAGACCGGAGTCGCCGGGCATCTTGAGGTCGACCACCGCGTATTCCGGGGGCTGTTCCTGCGCCTTGATCAGTGCCGCATCGACGCTGCCGGCGCTGGTTACCGCATAGCCACGGCGGGTCAGCGCGCGGCCGAGCACTTCGCGAAAGGTGTCGTCGTCATCGACGAGAAGCAGGCTTGAGCGGTCATCTTCGATCATGGTGCAGAGGCTTCCAGTCGGGCCAGCGGCAGGGTGACGCGGGTACAGGCGCCGCTTTGCCCGTCATTGCGGTTGAACAGTTCGACCTTGCCGCCGAATTGTTCGACGGTGGCGTTGGTGAGGAAAAGGCCAATGCCGAGTCCGCCGACACTGCCGCTTTCCGCTTGCTTGGTGCTGAAAAATGCCTGGCCGATGCGTTGCGCCGCTTCGGCATTGAGCCCGGGGCCGCAATCGAGGATTTCAATGCAGCAGGTCGTGGCGTCCCAACGGGCTGTGAAGCGCAGTGCGTCGCAGCTGCCACCGTTGGCGTCGGCGGCGTTGTCGAGCAGGTTGAGGATGGCTTGTTCGAGCCGACGGTCAGCCGCGATCAGCGGTGCCGGCTGCGGTCCTTCGAGAACCGCCTGCAGCGGCGCTCGCGGACGGATCAGCTGCCATTCCTCGACTAGTTTGTTGAGATAAGCGTCGAGCGCCATCGACAGCAGGCTCTCGTCGCGCGTCTGGCCGGCCGAGGCGAGGATTTGCGAAATTGTCTGCTTGCAGTGGTCTACCTGTTCTCGCAGCAAATGCAGATCACCCTTCAGTTCAGGATTGTTGCCATGACTTAATTCCAGTTCGCGGATGACGACCGCCATGGTCGCCAGCGGTGTGCCGAGTTGGTGTGCTGCGCCGGCAGCCAGTGTGCCGAGCGACAAAATCTGCTCGTGCCGCAGCGCGGCTTCGCGTGCCGCCGCAAGTTCCTGTTCGCGGCATTTGAGCGCGGTTGCCATGCGTGTCAGGAAGAACGCGACAACGCTGACGCTGATCACAAAGTTAAGCCACATGCCCAGAATATGCAGCGCAAAGCCGCTCATGTGGCCGGCGTGTTCCGGCGCGGTGCCGGTAGCGCGGGCCAGCAGCGCGTCAAGCTGGGCGAGTTGCGAGAACTCGCCTTGTGGTGGAGGCAGCGGTAGATTCCAGAACATCAGAAAAGTGTAGGCCAGCAGCGTAACGCCGGCCATCGCCCAGGCGTGCCGTGCCGGCAACGTGGCGGCGGCGATGGTTGGCGAGATAATAAACAGCGAAACGAAAGGGTTGGCCGAGCCACCGGCAAAGTAGAGCAGCAGGGCCAGGATGGCCACGTCGACGCTGAGTTGGGCAAACAACTCGCCGTCAGTAACCGGCCCGCCGTTATCGATCCGCCATTGCGTCGCGAGGTTGATGGCGGCGAGTAGCGCGATGACCGCCGCCATGCTTGCGACATCGAGTGGGATCTTCAGCCAGGCAACGGCGAGAATCAGCACCGCCGTCTGGGTCAGCACCTCAATGCGGCGCAGCGCAACGAGCCGCGTCAGCGGGGGTGTGGAGCTTATCGGCAGGGCGTTGTCAGGGGCGGGCATGGGGTCGGTGGAAACGGGCACGAAGCACGGATTTTACGCCGTGCTTGCGGGTTCTGCCGGTGCTGCGGCAATCGGTCGCAGTGTTTGACGCTGTTTGCCCCTAAAGGAATTTCCTGTGGCCACACTCTGTGGCTGCGGCAAATGGCGAAACTTCAGCTTTACTCCAGCCCCAACCAGTCCTTGTAGTCTTTCCACCCTTTGTCCCGATAATATGCCTCTGGGCTTCTGGGTATATCCGGTGGTCGTGTTCCCTTATGCGGATACTCCCCACGGCAGTAGGCTTCCCATTCGCGGTATGACCCCAAGCCAAGGTTATGGACAAACGCTTTAGCTTCTTCGTAAAGCTTGAAGCTGACACCTCTTTTGCGTTTGAATCCAAGCCAATCCGGATATCCCGCCCACCCTGCTTCTTTGTAAGCGTGCAACTGGTTTGGATGTACGGGGATATCGCGAGGACGCGGTGGCAAATCTGTAGTCAAAAGGGTTAGCGTCGCATTCTTTTCTGCAGGCATTATTGACATTGGGAGGCAGACCTCGAGCGTTTCCAACGGTCGAGATGATCATCGAAGATGCCCGTCCTGTTTGCCTTTCATGGCGATGCTGTAATCGGCGGATGCTTCCGGTCTGTTGTGTCAAAACAACTTGGCATGTTCAGGCCGAGTGCATTTCCTGACGAATGGTCTGCCGAACCACTTCAGCTAGCGTCATGCCTTGGGCGGCATCGCGTAGTGCCTGATTAATGATGGTTTGATAGTTGCCACCCGTCATTTCAGCACGCGCCTTGAATACTGCCAGAACGTCGTTATCGACTCGCATGGTGATTCGAGATTTACCACCCTGCTCAGCTTGCAATCGGGCAAGTGCTGGCACGCCAGAGACAGGCTTGGCGTCAGAAAAATCCATGTTGGTGTAACGATCAAAGATTGGATCAGAATTGTTCTTCATAGCGTCTCCGTTGCGGTTGGTTGGCCTTCCAGGCTGAAATGATGCGGATGCGCTCACCACGTAGCGTCCACACCGCCACTAGAATTCGTCCCTTGCCGCCCATCCCCAACGAAACAAAACGCTGTTCACCTTCAGCGTCTGCATCTTCCCGCGTTAGAGCGTAGGGATCGAGCAGTACGGGTTTCGCTTCCTCAAAAGTGACTCCCTCATGGTTGATCGGGTTGGTCGCGGCGTTTTCGGGATCGAATTCGATTTCCATACTTTACATTATATGTACGATTGTACGCACAAACAAGGCAATGCTTTGACACGAAATAATAGATGAATGATTAACTTCTATCGTGACCTGAAGCGTTAACCGGTAGGAAGAACTATCAAAAGGGTCAGCGTCGCATTTTTTTGGAATTTACTATGACGCCACCTATTTTGATTGCAATGCAATCATTTCGTCGTTAGACTGCCATCATCGATTTCAAGCAAGGAGCTTGCTGTGGCTACCAATCTTGTCGTTCGCAATGTCGAAGAGGGTATTGCGCTGGCGTTGAAGCAGCTGGCTGCGTCGCACGGAAGAAGCGCGGAAGCGGAGCATCGGGAAATACTTCGATCTGTTTTGCAGCGTCCGAAGCGTCGATCTGTCGCAGAGGTTCTGTCGAGTATGCCGAATGTGGGTGAGGACGCCGACTTC
>JBIJCY010000228.1:0-4974 GCA_044344385.1 Rhodocyclaceae bacterium
CATCGGCCGCAAGGACCCGTGGCGCGCCTTCTACGCGCATGAGCGCCCGGTGCTGGCCGATCTGATCGTTGATGGCGCCGACGCAGCGCGGTTATTGGAACACTACGGCGACACGATCCGCCCCTCCCCGCTGATCGACGGCGCATTCGAAGCAGAATATTTCCGGCCGCCGCTGACCGGCGGTCGCGGGCACTGGCTTTACTTTACGGCAGCGCCCTTGCGCGATGCACAGGGAAGCATCATCGGCGCCATCGAGACGCTGCAGGACATCACCGAACGCAAGGACGCCGAAACCGCACTGCTGCACTCCCGCGAACAGCTCGAAGAGCGCGTACGGCAGCGCACCAGCGAACTGTCCGAAGTGAACGAGGAACTCGGCCATTACGCCTATGCTGTATCGCATGACCTGCGTTCGCCACTGCGTGCCATGCGCAACTACGCGGACTTCCTCGAAGAAGATCTGGCGGCAAAACTCAACGAGGAACAGCAAGGCTATTTTGCGGGGATGCGACAGGCGCTGCGCTATGGCGAGGAGTTGGTTGCCGATCTGCTGGCGCTCTCGTCGATCGGACGCGCTGCGCTCTCGCCGCAGCTCACGCCGCTCGGCGAATTCATCACCGAACTGGCGAGCAGCATGGGACTGACCGATGATCAGCACATCCGTCTGGACCCCGACTTGCCCACCGTCAGCGCCGAGCGCACCCTGCTGGCACAGATTTTCCGCAACCTGATCGGTAACGGGCTGAAGTTCAACCGGGCAGCGCAGAAAACCATCGACATCGGCTGGCAACCTGCGCCGGCCGGCTATTGCAGGATCACCGTGCGCGACAACGGTATCGGTATCGAATCACGTTTTTTCGAGCAGATTTTCGGTGTCTTTCAGCGCCTGCACACGCGGCGCGAGTTCGAGGGTACCGGCATCGGCCTGGCTCTCGTGCGCAAGGCCGCACAGCACCTGCACGGCAGCGTGACGGTAGAATCGACGCTGCACGAAGGCAGCGTCTTCACGGTCACACTGCCGCTGCAATCCACCCCTACAAACGGGACGACTGATGATGCAAAATGAAAACATACAACGCGACGATTTCGTCGTCCTCGTTGCCGAAGACGACGAACATGACGTCATCGCCATCAAACGCGCCTGGCGCACACTGGGCATCGCCAATCCGCTGGTCATCGTCAATGACGGCGAAGCCTGCCTCGATTACCTCTTCGGACGTGGCGAGCATGCCACGGCCACACTTCCCGGTCTGCTGCTGCTCGATCTGCACATGCCACGCCGCGACGGCCTGGAGACCCTGCGCGCCATCCGCGCCGACACAGCCACCGCAAGACTGCCGGTGGTCATCCTGACCACCTCGAAAGCCGAGGAGGACCGTCTGCGCAGCTACGATCTGGGCGCCAATGCCTACATCGTCAAGCCGGTGGGGTTCGAGAATTTCACCGCAGCCCTGCGTACCATCCACGAATTCTGGAAACTGGTCGAACGCCCGGAGGTGCCCCATGCACCACGCTGAAAGAACCGCCGAGCTGCGCATCCTGCTCGTCGAAGACAACGAACACGACTGCATCGCCTTTAAACGCGCCATGCGCGCCTGCACACATTCGCACGCCATTCAGTGCTGTGAGCGCGCCAGCGAGGCGCTTGCCGTACTCGCCGGTACGCCGCAGATTTTCGACATCATCGTCGTCGACTACAACCTGCCCGGCGACAACGGCCTCATGGTGTGCCGTACGGTACTCGAACGCGGACACCGCATACCGGTTGTCTTGCTCACCGGCAGCGGCAACGAGCAGATTGCGGTCGAAGCGCTCAAACTCGGAATCGCCGATTACATCATCAAGGACCCCGATGAGGGCTATCTCAAACTGCTGCCGACCGCGCTACCGCAAATCGTCAGCAACTACCTCGCCCGGGAAGCCGCGCGGCGCGCCGGCGAGGCCTTGCGCGAGGCTGCAGAGCATCTCGCGCAGATCGTCAACGGTATTTCGGTAGCGGCCTTCGTCATCGACCGCGAACACATCGTTACGCACTGGAACCGCGCCTGTGCCGCGCTGACCGGCACCCCCCCCAGCGAAATCATCGGCACCCGCCAGCACTGGCGTGCCTTTTATCCGACCGAGCGCCCGACAATGGCCGACCTGATTCTCGACAATGCCATCGAGCGCGACGTGGATCGCTATTACCACGGCAAGTTTCAGCAATCGGCACTGATCGAAGGCGCCTACGAGGCCGAGGATTTTTTCGCGAACTTTGGCGAACATGGCCGCTGGCTTTTCTTCACCGCATCGCCCGTACGCGATGCTCAAGGGAAAATCATTGGCGCCATCGAAACGCTGCAGGACGTAACCGAACGCCGCCTGGCCGAGGACGCGCTCAAGGAAAGCGAAGCGCGCTTCCGTGAATTAAGCATCACCGATGGCCTGACCGGGCTTTACAACTCGCGGCATTTCTTCGAGCGCATCGAAGCCGAGGCCAGCCGCGCCGAACGCCACGACGAGCCACTTTGCCTGCTGCTCATGGACGTCGATAACTTCAAGCGCTTCAACGACTCACACGGACACCTGGAAGGCGACCGTGTGCTGAAAGTCCTCGCAGCGGCCATCCATCGTGAGCAACGCATCAGCGACATTGCATTCCGTTACGGCGGAGAAGAGTTCGTCGTCCTGCTGCCGAATACCGGGATGGCCGATGCACTGACGGCGGCGGAGCGTCTGCGCCAGCGTTTTGCCGGAGAACCCATTCACATCGCCAGCGGCGCGACGCTGCATGCATCGATCAGTATCGGCGTCGCGCAATTTGTCGCCAGCGAAAGCGCGGCGAGCTTCATCCGGCGTGCCGACGAAGCGTGCTACCGGGCCAAGAGTGCGGGAAAGAACTGCGTCACGGCCTACGCCGCTGAATAAAACCCCCGGCCACCAGGCATCACGGAACTCACTCCGGGTTGCGTGAATCGAGACTGATCGTCACCGGACCGTCATTGATCAGATGCACCTGCATATCGGCACCAAATACGCCGGTCGGCACGGGGCGGCCCAGTTCGCTTTCCAGCCGCTGAACAAAACGCTCGAACAGCGGCCGGGACATTTCCGGCCGTGCAGCGCGGCTCCACGACGGTCGGTTGCCTTTTCGGGCCGATGCAAAGAGCGTGAATTGGCTGACCGCCAGCACCTCACCGCCGGCCTCAACAACACTGTGGTTCATCACGCCGGCCGGATCGGCGAAGATGCGTAGCCGCGCAAGCTTGGCCGACATCCAGGCCAGATCGTCATCGCCATCGACCTCCTCAAAACCGGCCAGCACCAGCAAGCCCACCCCAATGGCGCCAACAATTTCCGCATTCACCTCAACCCGTGCCGATACGACACGCTGCACAACAACGCGCATTCAGTTTGCCTTCCGAATTGATCCTAAAAACCTCACCGCAAAGGCGCAAAGGCGCGAAGAGCGCAAAGGAAACAATGTGCCAAATGACTTATGCCATTCATTTTTATAGCGAGTGGTATGGGCAATCAAAAAAATTTTAACTTATTGATTTTATTTGCGAAACTTTGCGCTCTTTGCGCTCTTTGCGCCTTTGCGGTAAATAACTGCTTTTTCCAGGCTGATATCAAATGAACCGACGCTTTTACCACCCGCCAAATCAAAAACGCAAACACCTTATCGACTCAACGCCCGTAACAAGGTTGTGAACAATTCCTCAGGAACAAAGGGCTTGCCCAGAAAGTCAGTCATTCCCGCGGCAAAACAGCGCGTCTTGTCTTCGGCGAACGCGTTGGCGGTAATGGCAATGATCGGCGTCTTACGATAGGCGGGCATCTCGCGTATCAACCGCGTCGCGTCGAGGCCGTTCATCTTCGGCATCTGCATGTCCATCAGGATGACATCATAAGCAGTCTCACATGCCAGCGCGACAGCCTCTTCGCCATCGCTCGCCGTATCGACCAGAAGGCCGGCAGACTCCAGCAGCATCTGGGCGACTTCCCGGTTGAATGGCTCGTCGTCGACGGCCAGAATTCGGCTACCCCGATAACGCAGCCGGACAACGGCCTCGGCAGCCGCAGTTGCCGCCGGCTGAATCACTGCCGCCGCATCGCCCTTCTTCAGCCGCGCCGTAAACCAGAAGGTGCTGCCCACTCCCGGCGTGCTATCGACGCCCGCTTCGCCACCCATCAGTTCGGACAGGCGCCTGGTGATCGCCAGCCCGAGGCCGGTGCCGCCGTACTTGCGCGTCATTGAATTGTCGGCCTGCTCAAAGGCGCTGAACAGGCGGCTCATGGCTTCGGGCGCGATACCGATGCCGGTATCCTCGACCTCGAAGCGCAGCAGCACCGAATCGGCGGTTTCTTCCTGATTCAGGGCACGCAGCATCACCGTACCTTGTCCGGTAAATTTCACCGCGTTGGTCGCGTAGTTGAGCAGCGCCTGTTGCAAGCGGGTGGCATCGCCGAGTAGACCGACAGGCAAAGGATCGCTTTCAATCAGCAGATAAATCTCTTTGGCCCGTGCGCGTTCGGCGAGAATCGAGGTGACATTGGACAGCAGGCTGTCAATAACGACCGGCGTTTCTTCAAGCACGAATTTTCCGGCTTCGATCTTCGAAATATCGAGAATGTCATTGATGATGGCGAGCAGGTGCTGGGCCGCCGTATCGATCTTGTCGAGGCGCCCGGCCTGGGCCGGCGTCACGCCTTCGCGGCGCAGCAGGTGAGCCATGCCGAGAATGCCATTCATCGGCGTACGGATCTCGTGGCTCATGTTAGCAAGGAAGGCGCTCTTGGCAACGTTGGCGGCATCGGCCTGAAACTTTGCCAGGGTCAGCGACGCATTGGCCGCTTCAAGATCGGTCGTACGCGCCTGCACGCGCGCCTCAAGATCGGCGTTGAGACGCCTGATTTCGGCTTCGGCCTGCTTGATCTGTGTGATGTCGTGAGCAACGCGCGAGGCGCCAATTATCTTGCCATCGCGATCAT
>JBIJCY010000025.1:0-16545 GCA_044344385.1 Rhodocyclaceae bacterium
TGGCACGCCGCGCCTGTGACGGTGGATTGACCAGCGCCGGATGAGTACTTTTCATAACAGATGCACTCGATGACGTCGAAAAATGCGGAAGTTTCACCTCCTTTGTATTTTCGGATCATCAGCAACAGACTGGCCGGTAACACCCTGGTACTGACTGTCGCGATCTTTCTCAGTCTCGTTACCAACGCGACATTTTTCAGCCAGACCATCAAGGCTTACCCACTTTCTTCCAGCAATGCGCTGGCGCTGGCGACCTTGCCGATCATGCTTTGTGCTGCGACGACCTTGTTGCTCGCTATCCTCAGTTTTGGCCGTTTAAGCAAGCCGGTGCTGGTTATCGTTTTGCTGCTGTCATCCCTTGCTGCTTGCTACATGGATAGTTACGGGGTCATCTTCAATAACGAAATGTTACAGAACATCAGCCAGACCAACATTGCGGAAGCCAGCGATCTGGTCAATCCACGGATGTTTTTCTATTTTGTCTTGTTGGGAATTCTTCCGGCTATTGTTGTTGTCAGAATCCCTTTGTACTGGCGGGGGTGGCGCGTCGAATTGCTGGCGCGTCTGAAACTGGTTGTGCTGAGCATTGGCTTGATCGTGGCGATCGCAGTGGTTTTCGGTGATTTTTATGCCTCCTTTATCAGGCAACACAAAACGTTGCGCTCCTACGCCAACCCTGTCTATTACGTGTATTCGTCGATCACCTATATCAGTAACCACTGGATAAAGCGCGGTGATTCGCCCCTTGTTGTAGTGGGTAGGGATGCCCATATTCCAGCCAATGACATGGATCGGGAGCTGGTCATTGTCGTCGTCGGCGAGACGGCTCGCGCTGATCGTTTTTCCCTGAATGGCTATGCGCGTGAGACTAATCCCTTGTTGCGCAAAGAGAGCGTGATCAGCTTTACCAATTTCAGAGCCTGCGGCACATCGACAGCCGTTTCAGTGCCCTGCATGTTTTCTCTGCGTGGGCGAAATTCGTATAACGATGAGCGGGCGATGCGCCAGGAAAACGTGCTCGACGTGATCCAGCATAGCGGGGCCTACGTCCTCTGGCTGGATAATAATTCCGATTCGAAGGGCGTGGCGGAACGAATACCTTTTGAGAACTACCGCTCGCCGGAGAAGAACCCGGTCTGTGACGAAGAGTGTCGTGATGAGGGCATGCTCGCCCACCTGCAGGAGAAAATTGACGCGCAACCAAGCGGCGATGTGGTTATCGTGCTGCATCAGATGGGCAACCACGGCCCGGCTTATTACAAGCGCTACCCGAAGGCCTTCGAGCGGTTTGCGCCGACCTGCAAGAGCAGCGACCTCAGTCAATGCAGCAATGAGGAGATCAGCAATGCCTACGACAACGCAATTCTTTATACCGACTATTTTCTGTCGAAAGTCATCGAACTGCTAAAACGCAACGATAGCAAGTTTCAAACGGCAATGTTCTATCTCAGCGACCACGGCGAGTCGCTCGGCGAGAAAGGGGTCTATCTGCATGGCTTGCCCTATCTTGTCGCCCCGGACACCCAGCTCCGTGTGCCGGCCATAATGTGGTTCGGTGCGAATTTTGATGCAGCGGATGTCAGCGCCTTGGCCGGGAAGCGTGATGCCCGCTTCACGCACGACCATCTGTCTCACACGCTTTTGGGTTTTCTGGAAATAGAAACCGGAGTCTATCGACCGGAAATGGATATTCTTCTGGGTGTGCGCGAGCCAGGCGAAACCGGGCAAGCGGTGCTTTTGAAAAATCAGGCCCGAGCAGCTCAATAAGCGCTTTGAAGGCAAGCAGTGCATGACGTTTCTATGCGGAGCGTCCGGGTTTTGATCGCACAGAAGCGGCGCCCTTTCTCCCCGATTTGTTTGAAGCTGCAGGTGTTGCCGACAGTTGTTTCAGCTCTTCATGGGCGATAGTCAGCGCCTGAGCCAGTAAACGAACTTCCGGAACGGCGTTGCGTGCGACGGTCAGGCCAATGTCAAGTGACTCACAATAACTGAGCACGGTAATGTTGAGGCCCAGTCCGTGCTCGACAATGCTCAATGGCCAATAAGCACGAATGCGGGCGCCCGCCACGTACAGCGGCTGTTGCGGGCCAGGTATATTGGAAATCGCCAGATTGGCCAGCGGTGGAATGATTTTTGCCAGCGTCGAGCGGCCGTACAGAGATGCCAGCGTACTCAGTACCCACGGCACACCGATTGAGGGGAAATCGGTTGGGATGATTGATTTTGCACGATTGGTTTGTGCCTTCACGACGTCTGTCGCCGCGCTGATTGCCCGTAACCGGCGCAGCGGGTCAGCGATGTGCGTGGCAAGCTTCACTCGTGTCAATGTCGCCTGGGTGGTGGTGTCGGTATTGCCGGCCTCGCGCAAGGATACTGGCATGGTCGCAATCAGTGATCGGCGCGGCACGCCGCCATGGTTGTGAAGGTAAAGGCGTAGCGCGCCACTGCAGATGGCCAGCACCACATCATTGATCTTCACCTCGTGGTACCGGGCAATGTGCCTGATTTCGTCGAGCGGCAGTGAGATCGCAGCGAAGCCGCGCTCGCCGGTGATCGGTACGTTCAGCGGCGTTTTCGGAGCAAAAACAGCGCCGCGTTGCGGCTTCGTCGCCGTGTTGTATTCAGTGGTTTTTATCATGCCGGCAAGCACGCGCATTACCTCGGGAAGGTGTCGCCCAAGCTTTACGTACTGCGCGGCAGTGTGCCGAAACGCGGCGTCCACGCGTTGCGCCAGGCCGGGCTGCTCGCTGCTGCCGACCTGTTTGTGCGAGTCAGCGGGAGCCTCCAGTGTCTCGGCCGTCAGGTCAAACAGCGCGGTGCTCAGTGCGATGCCGGCTGCGCCATCGAGTGCGGCATGATGTATTTTTAGATACAGGGCAATGTCACCGCTTTCCAGTCCTTCGATGACGTACATCTCCCACAGCGGATAGTGACGATCGAGCAGGGTGGCGTGTAACTCAGCGACGCGATCCTCCAGTTGGGTTCGATTGCCCGGCTTGGGCAAGGCGATGTGGCGCAGGTGGTAGTCGATGTCGAGCGCGGCACTGTCAACCCATACCGGGTTTGCAAACTGCAGCGGCATTGGCGCCAGCCTGGCGCGAAAAAATGGCGAAAGACTCAAGCGAGGCATTAACAGCCGTTTCACCGTACTGAAAAAATCCCCGTTACAAGCTTCCGGTCTGGCCAGCAGGTACAAGGCCGCGACGTGCATGGGCGTGTCGGGCGTTTCGATGTGCAAAAACGCGCCATCCAGGCCGCTCATGTTTCTCATGACTGCCTTGCTGAGCGTTAAGTGGCGGTGAAACTCACCCGTTCGAAATCCGGGCCATCATCAAGCACGTGTCGCAGTTTTACACGCCTGATGGTGTCGGTATGTATTTCGATGAAGTGGCCGGTGCGATACCAGCCTTGCGGGATCACCAGTGATTGTTCGGTGCCGACGGCAGGCACGGCTGGCAGTAAAAAGGCGCGGCTGAAGCGTTCGTTATGCGCAATTTCCGGGCCCGTCCGGCGGGCTGCAATGGCCTGCGGCATGCCGGGCAGCGTGGCGACGCCGGCAATCAGGCTTTCGTCTGGCTCCTGCATCAACCAGCTTGTTTTGGCGAGCAGAAAGTGTTCGCCATCGTGCGGGCAGATGGCCACCAGTTGCCCGTGCGCTATTTTGTTGCCGGTGACGCAACGCATCAGACGAAAGCCATTGGCTGAATGATTGATCATTTCCCATTGGTCGGCCGTGAAGCCGAGTTGTTCCTGACGCAGTTGTAGCGTTTGAGCCGGGTCGACCATGTGCCGGAAGGTGGAAAGACTCTCGATTTCCTGCGTGGAATAAAGTCGGCCGCTTTCCGGTTGTGTAAATTCCTTGCCGGAAATGTAGTAATGCATCGCCTCAAAGCCGACGCAAAGCCTGGCGATCCCCGATGTGGCATGGCGACGGAATTTACGTGTTGCGTGCGTCTGCGACCATGGGCTGGCGATGTGCGCGAGCAGCCGGTTGCACTGGCCGGCCGTGCAATCTTCGCCAAGGCCGATTTGTGCGGGTGAAATTCGCTGACTTAACTGTTGGCGGATCTGGTTCATCTGAACGGCCAGCCGCGTGGTGTCGAGGTGGCGTAATGACGCGGTCTGCAGGCAATCGGTGGATGAGCTCAGGCCGACATCCTGTATCAGGTCGATGACAAACGGCGGCAAGGTCTCGCCCGGCAAGGCAGTATGCAGGCTGAGTAACGGTGACCAGTGTTTGGCCCAGCGTCGCACCAGGCTCTGGTCACGGATCGATAAACTGTAGGGGCTGGCGAGTTCGGAAAGCAGTAGCGCGAGAAAGGCTGCGGTGCAATGCGTCGTGCGACCCAGCGGATCAAGTTCATCGGCAACGGCAACTGTGGCCACGCCCTGTTTTTCGACGTTGGCGTAATGCGCATGCAGGTCATGCCAGAAGCCTGGCGGTAATTCGCGTCGGGCGCGGTGGTGCTCGACCATCACCATCCCTGTGTAATAAATACAGCGATGCAGAATCAGTGCGGCACGGGATGGGTTGTCAGCCGCGCTGTCAAGCTGGGCGCAATGAGCATAGGCGCGGGCCGTCTTCAGCCATGTAACCACCACCTGCCGGAAACATTCTTCCTCAATTGTGCTGAGTGGCAGTGGCTTGTTGACGTAGTGTTGGGCCAGCTCTTCCTCAACGAAGCAGAGCGGCACCCGTGATTGTTCGAGCAGGTTGAGATAGACGTCAACGGCTGGTGGCGTCTGCAGCAGGCTGTCGAGAAGCTGGTTAAGCTCAATTTCCGCCTGTCGCGGGTCGGCGAGTGGCAGGGAAGAGAGAAGGTCGAGCCCCGTTTGCAGGTTCGCAACGACCATGGAGGGGCGAATGCCGGTAGCGTTCATTTGTTTTGCCGCCTTTTCGGGCCTGAAAGCATTGCGCAGCGCAGCAGCGCATCAATCAACAATCACACACCGTTCATTCTAGCGGTGCGAGCAGCAGATAGTAGAATTCTTTTTCAGTTGGCAAACGGATTTTTGGCACCAGAAAACATGTTTTCCAGCAGCTTCTGTTCTTTGCCTTCGATGCAGTCGAGAAACTCGGTTGCGTCGCCCATGTGACGGAAAGCGTTAAAGCCGTTTTCCAGGAACTCGTGTAATTCACCCAGCCCGGCGAGGTGCGCGGGGCCGCGCATCAGTTTGAGCACTGTGCTTAGCAGCGATTTTTGCGCGAGTAACTCCACGGCCTCGCCGATTTGGCGCATCAGGATGATCTGGCGCTGCCGTTCCGGTCGCTGGCCGACCGCGCGATAAGCGGCGGCGTAGGCACTTTCGTCGATATTGTCGATACATTCTGCTGCACGCAGTTCAAGAATCATTTCAGAATCGAGCAGTTCGGACAGCGCGTCGAGTTCGACGGCGAGCGCGAGGGTGTGCAGGGCAGAGGCCGGCAGCATGGCGAGCAGCATCGGCAGGATGCGTTCGACTTCCTCGTCGCGGCTGCTGAAATCCTTCGGGCCGTAAAGGTCATCAAGGAAAAATCTGGCCGCTTTCCCGTAGCGTTCGCTGGCCAGCAGGTGGGCATAATTTCCGGCCAGACGTTCTGCCTGCCAGGTGCGAAGGCGCAGACGATCACGAGCGGAGTTCTCGTCGGCATTGGCTTGCTGGCGGAGCATTTTTGCAGTTTGCAGATGCCGGCGTAGCGCCTCCGCGCTCTGCTGCTTCTCGTCGCTGATTTCGGCATTATTCATGCCTCAAATTATGCACGCCTCGCCGAACGGCGTTTAGAAGGATTTCACTAACGGCTTGGCGCTTGTCGGCATAGACTTGACGCAAACGTGACATCAGGAAGTTGAGGAGAGCTGCATGGATGATTTCGATACGCTAGCGGCGCGTTTTGCCCGTCTGCAGTGCGCCGCGCGAAACCATCCCAATCCTGGGCGGGCTGATCGTGATCGACGTCTTGCGGCGCTTGACCGGTTGTTGCGCGATAACGCGGGTCCGCTTGCCGGAGCAGTGAGTCGCGATTTTGGTCATCGTTCGCTGTCTGAGACGCGTCTGCTTGAGTTGTTTCCGAGCTACGAAGCGATCAGTCATGCGCGCCGGCATCTGGCGCGCTGGATGCGGCCGCAGCGGCGTCGTGTCGCGCTGTGGTTTCAGCCGGGGCGTGCCGAGGTGCGCTATCAGCCGCTTGGCGCCGTGGGCATCATCGTACCGTGGAACTATCCGCTCTATCTGGCCGTCGGCCCGCTCGTTGCAGCACTGGCGGCGGGTAACCGGGCGCTGATCAAGATGTCGGAATTTACCCCGGCGACGGCAACACTATTTGCTGAGTTGATCGCACAATATTTTGCTGCCGACGAAGTCTCGGTTGTCGAAGGCGACGCCAGTGTTGCGCAGGCTTTCTCGCAGCTGCCTTTCGATCATTTGCTGTTTACCGGGTCGACACCCGTCGGGCGTCACATTATGCGTGCTGCGGCAGAAAATCTCACGCCGGTGACACTTGAGCTTGGTGGCAAATCTCCGGCAATTATCGGGCCGCAAGTGCTGTCTGCAGGCGGTTTCGACAAGGCAGTCGAGCGCATCATTATCGGCAAGTGTCTGAACGCCGGGCAAACCTGTATCGCGCCGGATTACGTGCTGTTGCCGGCCGGCCAGGAGCAGGCCTTTGTCGAGGTGGCGCGGCGTGTCGTTGCGGCCTGCTACCCGACTATCGGCAATACGCCGGACTACACGCATGTCGTCAACGAGCGCCACTACGCGCGCCTTTGCGGCTATATCGATGATGCAAAAGCACAGGGCGCCGAAGTGCTTGAACTGGCGCCGGGCGTCGCGCCAGACGCGGCAGCACACCGTCTGCCACCGCTCGTGCTGCTCAAGGTGAACGACGGTATGCGCGTCATGCAGGAGGAGATTTTTGGCCCCTTGTTGCCGATTGTTTCCTACGACAATCTGGATCAGGCCATTGCCTTCGTCAACGCGCGGCCACGACCGCTGGCGCTTTACTATTTTGATAACAACCGTTCGCGCATCGAGCGCGTACTCGACCAGACGGTGGCGGGCGGCGTGACGATCAACGATACGCTGATGCATATTGCGCAGGATGATCTGCCTTTTGGTGGGGTTGGCCCGAGTGGCATGGGTTGCTATCACGGCTTTGAAGGATTCGAAACATTCTCGGCAAAGAAGGCGGTTTTTCACCAGTCGAGATTGAGCGGCATCGGTCTGTTCAAGCCGCCTTATGGTGCGCGTTTTGAACGTCTGATCAGCCTGCTTTTGCGATGAAAATTATCTCTCGCCGTGAATTCATCAAGACCGGCGCGGCTGGTGGCGTGCTGCTGACTTTCTCCGGCTGGCTCAATGCTGCCGGCGCGCGTGGCCTGAGCGGTGGCGAGCGTGAAATGCTGGCTGCCGTTGTCGCCGTTCTGCTTGATGGCGCTTTGCCGAAAGAGGGCGCGGCGCGGCGACAACTTGTCGAACGTACCGTCGACGGCATCGCCAAAGCGGTATCCGGGCTGTCACTGGCAACGCAGAAAGAGCTTGGCGAACTGTTCGGTCTGCTGGTGTTGGCACCGGCGCGTCTGCTCATTGCCGGCGTCAGCCGCCCATGGCGCGACGCTGGCACGGCGGAAGTGGCCGAATTTCTTGAGTCCTGGCGAACCAGCCGTCTCGGTTTACTGCAGAGTGGCTACGCCGCTCTGCACGATCTGACCTTTGGCGCCTGGTATGCGCGATCCGAGAGCTGGGAAGCTATCGGCTATCCCGGACCACCGGAGGTGTTTTAATGAAGGATCCGATCAAAGCCGGTCTGGCCGCAGGCTGGAAGCATGTCGACGCTTCGCTGCTGGGCGAGGGGCATACGTTTGAAGCTGATGTGGTCATCGTCGGCACAGGTGCCGGCGGGGGCGTTACGGCGGACATCCTGAGCGACTTCGGCTTGCGCGTGGTGCTCGTCGAGGAAGGGCCGCTACGCTCGTCGAGCGACTTCAAGATGCGTGAGGCCGATGCTTATCCCGAGCTTTATCAGGAGTCGGCCGCGCGCAAGACGGCCGACAAGGCGATCAATATTTTGCAGGGGCGTAATGTCGGCGGTTCAACGACGGTGAACTGGACCAGTTGTTTTCGTACGCCGCCCGCCACGCTTGACTACTGGCAGAACCATCTCGGCCTGCGCCAGCTTAGCGTTGAATCGCTCGATCCATGGTTTTCCGCGATGGAGCACAAGCTCTCAGTGCGCGCATGGGATACGCCACCCAATGCCAACAATAACGTCCTGATCAGCGGCGCAGAAAAACTTGGCATCAATTTCGGCCATATCCGGCGCAACGTCAAAGGCTGCTGGGATCTCGGTTATTGCGGCATGGCTTGCCCGACCAATGCCAAACAGTCGATGCTGCTGACGACGATTCCGGCGGCGCTACGCCGAGGGGCGACGCTCTATTCGCGACTGCGCGCTGAGCGTTTGCGTTTTGAAGGCAACCGGGTCAGCGCGCTCGACTGCGTAGCGCTCAGTTCCGACGGCATCCATCCGTCCGGCCAGCGCGTGCAATTACGTGCCCGCCATTTCGTGATCGCCGGCGGCGCTATCGGTAGCCCGGCCCTGCTGCTGCGCAGCGGTGTTCCTGATCCTTATCGACTGCTTGGTAAACGCACCTTCCTCCATCCTGTAGTCATTTCATCGGCCTTGATGCCGGAGCGGGTTAACGGATATTCCGGCGCGCCACAGTCGATCTTCTCGGACCATTATCTGCACCAGGCAGCGCTTGATGGCCCATTGGGTTTCAAGCTCGAAACGCCGCCTTTGCACCCCGTACTCTTCTCGACCACGCTGCAGGGTTTTGGCGCCGGGCACGCCCGCTTGATGCAGGAGTTCCCCAAGGTCAATGCACTGCTGGCGTTGCTGCGCGACGGCTTTCATCCGGAGAGTCGCGGTGGTCAGGTGCGCCTCGGTAGCGACGGTTTGCCGGTGCTTGATTACCTGCTCAACGACGTGATCTGGGAAGGGGCGCGACGGGCCTTGCTGGCGATGGCCGAGATCCAGTTTGCTGCCGGTGCGCGCTGGGTCACACCGGTACATGAAACGACGCCGGGCTATTCAAGCTGGGCTGAAGCGAAGAGGGGGATCGCTGAACTGCCGCTTAAACCCTTGCTTTGCCGCGTGGTAAGTGCGCACGTGATGGGCGGCTGCGGCATGGCCGACAGCGCGGTGCGCGGTGTCGTCGATCATCGCGGCCGGCATTTTTGGCTCGGCAATCTCTCGGTGCACGATGGGTCGGTATTCCCAACCAGTATTGGTGCCAATCCGCAGCTGTCGATCTACGGATTGGTCGCCCGTAATGCCAGCCTGTTGGCAGCGGAACTCACCGGCAGGCCGGAGCCGGTGATTCCATAAGCTATAGTTGCGCCATGCTTGCCACTTTTCTTCGCCTTTTTTTGGCCATCGAAGTTGCCCTTTACATCACGCTCGCCGTGGCTTGCTTCGATGCGACGCCGGCCGTTGCCGCGCTTGTTGCAGTGGGTGGTGTTTTGCTTGTGCGTGCGTTGATTGCCGCGCTGATCTATGTCCGGGCATGGGCCCATTATTCCCCTTCGACGCGTCTGTCTGCCGTTCAGGCGCTGCCCATGATGTTTGCCGAGTACGCGGCATTCATCGCCAATTTCGTCCTCATCTCTCCTTTTGAGCGGCAGTGGATGGGGCCGGATCGGCTCAAGCCGGCGGACGGTCGCCCGCCGCTGCTATTGATTCATGGTTTCGCCTGTTCGCGGGGTGCCTGGTGGTGGCTGCGCCGCCGTCTCGAAGCGGCCGGCTGGACAGTGGCAACGATCAATCTGGAGCCGATCTACACCAGTATCGAAGGTTATGTCGAGCCGCTGGCCAAACGCATTGAGGCTGTTCTTGCTGAAACGGGCGCGTCGCAGCTGATTCTCGTTGGACACAGCATGGGCGGGCTGGCGGCACGTGCTTACCTGCGCCGCTTTGGTGTGCAGCGTGTTGCCCGGCTGATCACACTTGCTACGCCGCACGCGGGCAGTGAGCTGGCGCGCATCGGCATGGGGCAGAATGCCCGGCAGATGGAAACGGGTAGTGAATGGTTGCAGGCGCTTGCCAGCGAAACGCTGATGCCGGAAACTATTGTTATCTACAGTTCGCACGACAACTATGTGATGCCACAGTCGAATCTGCAACTGTCCGGCGCGATGCACGTAGCGGTTGATGGTCTGGGTCATCTGGCGATGTTGTTTTCGCCGCGTGTGGCTGATGCGTTGATAAAGGCGCTGGAAAAAACGGGAAGTCGCTAATGTGGAGTGAATGTTGAGGAGCGTTTGATGAAGCGAATCGAGATGATGTCTCTGGTTTGTTGCCTTCTGCTTGGAGCAACAACGGCGTCGGCCCAGACCGTTTATGAAACGAAGGGCGCCAATGGCCCGTCGTTTTCCGATAAACCACAGCCGGGAGCCAAGGCCATCGAGTTAAAGCCGCTCAATGTCATTGACAGTGCAACGCTGACTGGTGGCACTCCGGCGGACAAGAGCGCCTCGCCGCCAGCGAAGCGCAAGACAGTCAGTGACAAACCGGCGAATGAAAAACCGCCGGGCGACAAGGAGAGCGCTGTCGCCTATCGAAGTTTCAGCATTGTTTTTCCGGAGAATGATGGCAGCATTGTCGCCAATACGGCGGTTTTCGAGGTCCGTGTCGCCGTTGATCCGGCGCTGCGTTTGGGTGAGGGCCACGCCTTTGCGGTGAGCATCAATGGCCGTCCGGTTGGCCAGCGTTTTACGGCGACCGAATTTATGATCCCGCCGGAATTCTGGGGCGATCAATTGCCACCGGCCAATCAGCGTCAGCAGCTTGCTGCGGCGATTATCGATCGCAATGGAGTGGTACTGAAAGAAGCCGCGCCGGTGCAGTTTCAGTTGCGCTATGCAACGGTTCAGCCGCGCCCCTATACGCCTCAGCCACAACCCAAGCCTTTACCGGCAACGACGCGTGGGTCGCAAGGAAAAATCGGAGAGAAACCATTGCCGGATTCGAAGCCCGCGCTTGAACGTTAGCCGGAGGCTAATCAGCAAAATTACGCAGAGCTTTAATCTGAGATTCAGTGGCAGTTAGAGGCGCTGCTGAAATCCAGAAAAGGAAAAGGCGCTTGTCTCTGCTTCCGACCCTGAGCCGACGGTCGTGCCTTTTGGGGTTCAGCGGCAGATAACTGAGTCGAGCAGTCGCACAATGCGCTGAGCGCCAGTTTCTCATATCGGTTGCACGAGCACCCGATCTAAGGCAGCCACCAGATCTATCGCCATTCATATGGTCGGCCTACTGTATTACGAATACAATAATCATCTTACGGTGTTCTCTGGTGCGAGGATCGCTATGAGAGTGCAGTGCTGGCTCTCCAGCTATTCAGCGCATCGCGTTCAATTCAAGTTGATCTGAAAGATTGTCATGTCCAGTTATCGAAAGCGCCCTCTTGCCGTCGTTTTTATCGTTCCTCTGCTGTTCTCATCTCCGTCTATTGCCGAACCGCCGATGAACGTCGACGATGCCGGCACGCTGGACCGGGGCGGTATGAAGGTCGAAGGCGCGTGGCGTAAGGATGACAAGACACGCGGGACCGAGTTCGTATTCGGCTTCAGCCCGCTGGAGAATCTTGAGGTAGGGATTGGAGTTGCACGCGACAGCGACCATGCCAACAATCCGGCGACACGATTCAACGCCGTTGGCGTCGGCTTCAAGTGGGTACCGATCCAGAGCGATACGGGCTGGTCGTTCGGCGCCACCCTCGATTTCGGCAGGACACGTGTGACCGATTATGTGACACCTGATCGCTTCACTGAGCAGGAAACCGCAATCAATGGCTTGGCAACCTGGCGTACCGAACCGGGCAATACTGTGCATCTCAACCTCGGCGCCAAGCGCGTCAAGGCGCAAGGCCAGAGCGATACCCTCGGTACCTGGGGCGCGGGCTACGAGCACCCACTTATCGAGAATCTCAAGCTGACGGCGGAAATATTCGGCGAGGAGCACAGCCGCCCGGACAAGGCGGTCGGGCTGCGCTATGAGATCGTCGAAGGCCTCAAGGTTTCCGGTGCGGTAGGTCGGGGCAACGGCCGTAGTTTCGGCCAGGTCGGATTCGCCTGGGAATTCTGAATAACCTGATTTGGAGGTTTCATCATGCATATGGCCGACGCACTGCTTTCTCCCGCCATTGGCGCTACCTTCTGGGCGGCTTCTGCCGGAACTCTGGCCTGGTGTTCGAAGCGCTTGCGCAGCGATTCGCGCGACCATCTCGTCCCCCTGATGGGGGTACTTGGCGCCTTCGTCTTCGCCGCGCAGATGATCAACTTCACGATCCCCGGCACCGGATCAAGCGGCCATATAGGCGGGGGCATGCTGCTATCGATTCTGCTCGGAGGACCTGCGGCATTTGTCGTCATTGCCTCGGTTCTGACGATGCAGGCGCTGTTCTTTGCCGATGGTGGCCTGCTCGCGCTGGGGGCCAATATTTTCAATCTCGGCGTTTTTCCCTGCTTCATCGCCTATCCGCTGATTTACCGGCCCCTGGTCAAAGCTGCGGGTCCAACACCCTCTAAAAATCGTCTGGCACTGATTACCGTGCTGGCCACGGTGATAGGTTTGCAGTTGGGGGCACTGGGCGTAGTGACGGAGACGCAACTGTCCGGCATCAGCAGTCTTCCCTTGAGCACTTTTCTGTTGCTGATGCAGCCGATACACTTGGCCATCGGGTTGATGGAAGGGTTGGCCACCGCTGCCCTCATTGTCTTCATCCGCGAGGCGCGGCCGGATCTGGTTGATGGCGCACATGCCGCAGACGATCGCACCGCCAGTGCATTCCCGACGCGAATCATCGCCGTACTTGCCAGTCTCGCCCTGGTGACCGGGGGATTGCTCTCATGGTTCGCTTCGGCAAACCCCGACGGCCTGGAGTGGTCGATCGAGAAGGTGACTGGCAAACCGGAAGTCGAGTCCGAGGATGCGGTTCATCAATCCTTCGCGCAATTCCAGAAGCGCATCGCCCCCATGCCGGACTACAAGTTCGCACAGCCAGAGCAATCCGCAGTGGAACAACCGGGCGAATCCAAACCTGAAGAAGCCTGGCCGGCCATTGATGCCGGCACGTCGACAGCTGGCGTGCTGGGCGGACTGGGGACGCTCCTGTTGGTCACCGTCATCGGTTATTTGCTGCGACCACGGCGCACTCGCGCGACCGAGTAGGTAGGAAGAAGCGGGCTCGGCAAAGCGTGCCTTCATGAGCAGTATTGAAGGACTGCTGAGGGAGGTTCACTCTCTCGACGCGACAGCCAGTCAATCGACTTGGCTATCGCGTATCGACCCGCGCGCATTGATCCTGGCCACGCTGGCCTACATCCTCGCGGTCGTTTCGTTTCATCGCTATGCGGTCGCGGCCCTGCTGCCGTTGGCAATCTACCCTGTCGTGCTGGCGCGGCTTGGCGACATCGATCTTTTCAAGGTGGGGTCCAAGGTCTTGTTGGCGATGCCATTCGCCTTGATGGTCGGCCTGTTCAACCCATTGTTCGACACGGATCCGCGCCTTGAACTGTTCGGCCTTGAAATATCGGGGGGCTGGCTGTCCCTGGCTTCGATCCTGATACGGGCCATCCTGACCGTCGCGGCAGCCCTGATCCTGATTGCCTGCGTCGGCATTCATCGCCTGTGCGCTGCGCTCGATCGGTTGGGTGTTCCACGGGTACTGACCACTCAATTGTTGTTCATGCATCGCTATATTCTGGTTCTTGCCGGCGAACTCGGGCGCATGAACCTGGCGCGCGAACTGCGCTCGCCCTCTTTGGCAGGCATGCCACTCGCGGTTTATGGCTCCTTGCTTGGGCATCTGCTATTACGGACGCTGGAGCGCGCCCAACGCATCCATCAGGCAATGCTGTCACGCGGCTTTGACGGGCAGATGCCCGTTGGCCGAGTGCTCTCCTGGCACTGGCGCGACACGGCCTTCCTGGCAACCTGCCTCGGTGCAATGTTCTGGATGCGCACGATCGACCTCTCCGCCCTGCTGGGTCACTGGCTAATGAAGGTGGTCGCATGAGCCATCACCTCGTCGCAGCGCGTGATCTCTGTTTTGCCTATCCTGACGGCCAAGCCGCACTCGAGGGGGTCAGCTTCACGATTCATCACGGCGAATCGGTCGCCGTTATCGGTGGCAACGGTGCAGGCAAATCGACGTTGCTACTCCACCTCAACGGCGTGCTGACACCCCATCGCGGCGAAGTGCGCATCGGCGATTTTCCGATCACACGCGAGAACCTTGCCGAGGTACGCCGCACGGTCGGCATGATTTTCCAGGATGCGGATGACCAGTTGTTCATGCCCACCGTCTTCGACGATGTCGCCTTCGGATTGAGTCATCAAGGCCTAGTCGCTGATGATGTCGAGGTGCGCGTCATGCAGGCTCTGGAAACGGTCGGGGCGGCACACTTGAGGGCGCGACCTCCCTATCGACTATCGGGGGGCGAGAAGCGCGCCGTGGCCATTGCCGGAGTGCTGGTCATGCATCCATCCATTCTCGTGATGGACGAACCAAGCAGTGGCCTCGATCCGGCCGCCCGGAGACGCCTGATCCGATTGCTGGCCGGCTTCGATCACACGAAGATCATCGCCACCCACGATCTTGACCTAGTGCTGGGCTTGTGTTCGCGGGTATTGGTCATGAATTGCGGACGTATTGAAGCCGATGGATTGCCTGGCGAAGTGTTTGCCGACACGGGCCTGCTGGAACGCTGCAACCTAGAAGCGCCGCCGAGCTACCAACGCCGGTAATCTTACGATCAGGTTTTAGGGCGCATGTGGATATGCGTACGCGCCTTGCCACGCGGGACATAGCCATGCTGATGATCATGACCACTACTAAAGTCTACCGTGACCAGATTCAACTGGCCGTGCCTGACGCCTCGTTCAGCCTTCATCGCATCCGCAAACTCCCTCACGCCAACGGTTGATCCGCGCAAGATAACGCTCTCAAGGCAGTTGTCATGATCGAGGTGGGCGTGCATGGTGGCCACTGTCAGGTCGTGGTGATCATGCTGGAGTACGGTAAGGCGCTCTGCCAAATCGCGCTCGTGATGGTTGAACACGTAAGAAATGTTGGCGACGCAGTAACCCTCGTTGTTTTCCTGCGCTAGTTCGGTTTCAAGATGATTCCGGACGAGATCCCGTACAGCTTCCGAGCGGTTCTTGTAGCCACGCTGGGCTATGAGGCGGTCAAACGCCACGGCCAAATCCTCATTAATCGAGATCGTGATGCGTTCCATTGGGTCCCTCCAGTCGTTGTGCGTATCTCACTCATACAATGATAGAGAAACTTTCAATGGGAGTGATCTGCGACTGAAGTTCAGGTTACAAAGTGTAGCGGTCGCTCAGATGGCGGCTTTGTGGAAAGCCTGTGCGGCGGCAGTTGGCCGATTGTACGCATAGCGCATCACGCCGGAAAGCAGTTGCACGGCCGCCATTTTTTTGGCTCTAACTCCAAATTGACCCACGCGGCCGATATGCCGTGCCCCAACGCGATGCCTGGCACTTCGTTGTTGGGTCGTCTTTATCGCCCGATGCTGTGGGTCAGTCAAAAACGAGTCGGCATCAACAGTCAGGTATTGCGTGCATCGTATTGCGTAGAGTTTGTTATGTGCAACCATGGCTCGGGCGAGCGGTGTGCTTGCACTGACGTAGCTTATAAGCTACAGTCTGGTCATGATTGAAGTTCTCCGATACCAAGCCGCCGACGGGCAGGAGCCGGTCACCGAGTGGCTTCAATCGTTGCGCGATAAGCAAGCGCAAGCCAAGGTTCGGATGCGCCTGAAACGGATTGAAGCTGGCAATTTTGGCGATTGCGAGTCCGTGGGCGATGGTGTTTTGGAACTGCGAGAGCATCTGGGTGCCGGGTATCGGGTCTATCTGGGTCGGCATGGACAATCAATCGTTATTTTGCTGTCTGGTGGATCAAAAAAGACGCAAGCGATGGATATCAAGACGGCCAAGGATTACTGGGCTGATTGGAAACGGAGGCAAGCATGAGCAAAAAAGTGGCCGCAGCGGTTTCTCATCACGAACGCGAGGTAGCCGAGCTTCGAGCAGACCGCGAACTGGCAGTGGAATACCTCAAGGCGGCTATGGAATCACTGGATGATCCAGACAATCGTGCTGCAGGGCTTCTTGCGTTACGAACGGTGGCAGAAGCCTACGGCGGACTAGGGGCGGTGGCCGCAGAAGCCGGCATCAGCAGAGAGTCGCTGTACCGCACGTTGTCGCCCAAGGGTAATCCAACGCTTAAAACGCTTCTGGCGGTGTTAAAAGCGGTGGGTATGAAGCTTTCGGTTGAGCCAGGGCAGCACGCCGCAGCTTGAAAATTACGCATGGGGCGCTCTGAAAATTGGAGCAAGTAAGCTTTGGGAACGGCGGGTTGCAGATCAGTTACCCGCCGTTCGCACCCGGAAATTTTTCGTTGCCGCTACGTCTCTTGATGGCCGACTGCGGAAGCAGATATTCGATGCTAATAGCGAAGGCCGCAGGGTAAGGATGAACCT
>JBIJCY010000229.1:0-4956 GCA_044344385.1 Rhodocyclaceae bacterium
ATCACCCGGTAAGCGCTTCGAGCGCCGCTCCAGACGTAAAAAGGCCCGCAATCAAGCGGGCCTTTTATTTCCCCGACACCCCGGAACGAACCGGAGATCGGCGGACGGTTAGCGCCAGCCGCGCACGATGCGCAGCTGGCGGATGATCAGTGTTCAGCCTTCAGGCTGGCGGAAAAAGCGGCTTCGCTGCTTTCCGGGAACTGGAACTGGGTGAAGGCACGGTGGATCTGGTCTTCGTTGCCCCCGGCGCTCTGATCCTGGAAGCGGATACCCAATGGGCGGCCGTTGCAGGCAAGGGTCTGGAAGGCAAAACGCCAGCGCTGGGCTTCGGCAAGACGTTCGCGCAACTCACGTTCGTTGCTGATCGCGACACCGGCTTGTTTCAGAGAATCCAGGAACTCGTCGAAGGATTCAGTGCTCAGACTACCCATGTTTGTCTCCGTTTTTGTACGGTGGTTGCCCACCTATGAGCCGAATAACGCGGGCAGTTGAAAGCGGTTGACACGAAATTTCAGGAAGTTACAAATAAGTTCGCCGGGCACTATTGGGGAATATCGGCCTCCAAGCGTTTACAATGCGCCCTTCGCCTCAAACCCCCGCCTCGATGCCCGACACCCGAAAACACCTGGAACTCCTCGCCCCGGCCAAAAACGCCGAATTCGGCATGGAGGCCATCATCCATGGCGCTGACGCCGTCTATATTGGCGGTCCGGCCTTTGGCGCGCGCGCCAATGCAGGCAATGAAGTTGCCGACATCGGCCGACTGGCCGAGTTTGCCCACCGCTACAACGCCCGTGTCCTGGTCGCGCTCAACACCATCCTGCACGACAACGAACTCGAAGCCGCCCGCCTTACCGCCTGGGACGTTTACAACGCAGGCGCCGATGCCCTGATCATTCAGGACATGGGTCTGCTCGAACTCGATCTGCCGCCGATTGAACTGCACGCCTCCACCCAATGCGACATCCGGACCACTGAAAAAGCGAAATTTCTCGGCGAAGTCGGGTTTTCCCAGATGGTTCTGGCACGCGAGCTGTCGTTGGAGCAGATCCGCGATATCCACGCGACCACGGACGCAACGCTCGAATTCTTCATCCACGGCGCGCTGTGCGTGGCCTTCTCCGGCCAGTGTTACATCAGCCACGCGCACACCGAGCGCAGCGCCAACCGGGGCGATTGCTCGCAGGACTGCCGCTTGCCCTACACCCTGCAAGACGATCAAGGCCGGGTTGTGGCGTTTGAAAAGCACCTGCTGTCGATGAAGGACAACAACCAGAGCAGCAACCTGCAGGCGCTGATCAACGCCGGCATCCGCTCGTTCAAGATCGAAGGACGCTACAAGGACGTGGGCTACGTCAAAAACATCACCGGGCATTACCGGACGCTGATTGACGAGATTCTTGAAGAACGGACAGACTTTCGCCGTGCCTCCAGCGGCAAAACCAAGCTGCACTTCACGCCCGACCCGGAGAAGACCTTCCACCGTGGCACCACCGACTATTTTGTGAATGGTCGTGGTGCGGAAATTGGCGCCTTCGATTCGCCCAAGTTCATCGGCCAGCCGATTGGTACGGTCACCCGCGTCGGGCCGAACTGGTTTGAGATGGAAGCTGATGAAACCCTTGCCAATGGTGACGGCCTCAACTACCTGCACAAGCGCGAGGTGTTCGGCGTACCGGCCAATCGCGCCGAGAAAATCGGCAATGTCTGGCGCATTGAGCCGAATGTGGAAGTATCCACCCTGCTCGGCTTCCGCCCCGGCATGGTCATCAACCGCAATGGCGACCACGCCTGGGAACAGGCGCTGACGAAAAAATCCGCCGAGCGGCGCGTCACGGTCAACATGGAACTCTCGGAAACGGCCGAAGGGTTTTCCTTGCGGCTGACCGACGAAGAAGGTGTCAGCGCAGAAAGCTGCCTGAACAGCGAAAAGACATTGGCGACGCAGCCCGACAAAGTAGAGGCCTCGTTACGCGAGAACCTCGGCAAGCTGGGCAACACCCTGTTTTCCGCACGTAACATCACGATCAGCCTCAACGCACCCTGGTTTCTGCCGGCATCCAGCGTCAACGCGCTGCGCCGCGCCGCCGTTGCCGAGCTCGAAGCAGCGCGCGCCGCCGCTTATCAGCGCCCGCTGCGCAAGGCCGCCAGCGAACCGCCGGCGCCCTTCCCGGACGAATCGCTGTCCTACCTCGCCAACGTCTACAACGAAGCGGCCCGCGCCTTTTACGTCCGGCACGGCGTCAAGCTGATCGATGCGGCTTTCGAGGCGCACGAGGAAAGCGGCGAGGTGTCGCTGATGGTCACCAAGCACTGTCTGCGTTTCTCGTTCAACCTGTGCCCGAAACAGGCCAAGGGGGTGACCGGCGTACAGGGGCAGGTGCGCGCCGAGCCGATGACGCTGGTTTCGGGCGGCGAGAAATACACACTGCGTTTTGACTGCCGGCCGTGCGAAATGCACGTCATGGGCAAAATGAAGAAACACATCCTGAAGACACCGCCACCCTCAACCGTAGCTGCGGCGCCGCTGGTGTTTCACCGCAAGCGTTAAGGGTATCCGTATTCCGAGTGATGCCGAGCACAGCTTGTTCAGGGCGTCATCCAGCCGCTCGTGCGAGTTTAGTGACGGGTTGCTATTGAGTGGTTATAATTTCCATTCGTCGCTCTATTCATAAATCTATTCATCGCCATGGCTCGCCATTCTGACTCGATTCGCCTGCTGCTCGGTCAAGGACCGATGGCCTCTCGTCAACTCGTTGAAAAGACTGGGATTAGCCAGCCGACGATTTCGCGTGCGCTGGCTGCGCTTGGCAATGATGTGGTCCGAATCGGGTCCGGAGCCTCTATTCGTTACGCGCTGCGGGACACTTCCCGCGGATTCGCGTCGGCCCCGATTTTCCGCGTTAGCGATGAAGGCTTGATTCGGGAGCTTGGCACGCTCGTTCCTGTTCGCCCGGATGGGTTTGTCATGGTGCAGACCGATGGTGTGACGTTTCATAGCGACGGGCTGCCGTGGTGGCTGTTCGATATGCGGCCACAGGGATATCTCGGCCGTGCCTACGCATCTACGCACGCTGCTGCTCTCGGCTTACCGGGAAACCCGGAGCGTTGGGGCGACACTGAAGTCATCAGGGCGCTACTCGCGCATGGCCATGATGCAATCGGCAATCTGCTGATTGGGGAGCTGGCGCGCGACCGATTTATTGGTATGCCGGCTCCGTTCCCAGGTGATAGGGCTGCGGACTATCCAACGCTTGCGCGGGCAGCCGGCTCCGGGGAGGCTCCCGGCTCGTCTGCTGGCGGCGAGCAGCCGAAGTTCTGCGCATATACAGCGCGCGGTCATGTGCTGGTGAAGTTTTCGGAACCGGACGATAACCCTGTCAGCGAACGATGGCGCGACCTTTTGCTTGCCGAGCATCTGGCGCTTTCGGTGCTTGGCGTCGAAACCGAGGTTTTCGATTTCGACGGCCAGCGATTCCTGGAAGTCCCGCGATTCGACCGCGTCGGTCAGCTAGGCCGTGTTGGCGTGTTCTCTCTGCGCGCGCTCGATGCGGAATTCATCGGAGATGTTTCGGCGCCCTGGCCGTCTCTGGTACGTCGCCTTGTCGCTGCTGGCCAGGTCGATGCTCACGCCGTCGCTGGCGCTGCGCTGCTATGGGCATTCGGAACGCTTATCGGCAATACCGACATGCACGCGGGAAACTTGTCGTTTGTAAATGGTCACGGCCGGCCTTATCAGCTCGCGCCGGCTTACGATGTTCTGCCGATGGGGTTTGCTCCTAGAAGTGGCGGAGCACTTGTTAACACGCTTCCGCCAGCGCCACTGTCTGCATCGGTTGATGGTGAAACTTGGCGTGAGGCGCTGCATTTGGCTGAAATGTTCTTTGCCATGGTCAGCGATTGCGATGGCTTCTCCGGCAGATTCTCTCCCTGCATTGAGGAGATACGCCGGCATATTGACGAGGTCGCATCCCGTATTGCCCGGTTGGGATAAGCCCCTCCGGCCGAGGCCGAACTTTTTCAAACGTGCTGGAACGTCCGGGATTGAAAATTGACCGATGTCCGGTTCTGGCGGTAACGGACTATCCGCATCCATGCATGAAGAATGCTGTTACGCACCACACGATTTCATCTCGGCATACGGCTACCCACGTTAATAATGCGGCGGAATCTCGTCGCGCAGGTTAAGCGGCTCGGCGGGTTCTGCATCCGGTTGCATTTGTTGGAACAGATGCCGTAGCTGGTGTTGCAGCAGGTCGATCTGCTGCTGTTGCCGGTAAATGGTTCGATTGAGTTCCTCGACCATATCCTCGGTGAGGTTCAGTTTTATTTCGAGCTCGGTCAGACGATCTTCCATGGCGTTTCCCTGCATCCTGCCGGCGGACAAGCCCGCACAAGGCGCCGATTGTAATGCACACGCCCGGCACCGCGGCTGAAGAAGTGTAAACTTCGTCCACCCACCCTTTTATCGCCCCACATGAGCAATCACACCGACATTCGTCACACCTTTCTCGAAGACGCGCAGGCAATCCTCGTTGCGCCGCTCTTCGTCGCCTTTGCCGTGTTGCTCTTCCGTCAGGCCGGGCTGCTCACCGGCGGCACGGTGGGCGTCGCTTTCCTGATTCACTACGCCAGTGGCTGGCCGATGGGCGCCGTGGTTTTTGCGATCAATCTGCCCTTCTACATTTTCGCCGTACGCTCGATGGGCTGGACGTTCACGATCAAAACGTTCATTTGTGTCAGCCTGCTCGCCGTCTATACCGAAGTGCTGCCGATGCTCATCACACTTCAGTCGATCAACCCGGTATTTGCTGCGGTGATGGGCGGTTTTCTCGCCGGTGTCGGATTGCTCATTCTGATCCGCCACAAGGCCAGCCTTGGCGGCCTCGGCGTTCTCGCCATTTATCTGCAGAACAGCAAAGGCTGGCGTGCCGGCAAGGTGCAAATGGCGGCCGA
>JBIJCY010000230.1:0-4928 GCA_044344385.1 Rhodocyclaceae bacterium
CCTGATATCAAATTTACTATGCCTTGCCTTTGAGGCCGGTCAGCACGGAAAACGGCGAGACTTTCGCCGATCCCTGCCCGGCTTTGGGCAAAGCACAACTTTCGTGACGCGGCGCTGTCGGCAGGGCGAGAATGATCTCGTCCTCGATCAGCGCTGCAACATCGAGTTCTTTCTGCGCCGGAAGAAAATCTCTGGAATCATCTTCAATCTCTTCCTGCGTCAGGTCGTTTTCGTTTTCAACGAATTCAAGCAGACTGCGCACCGCAAGCGAATACTCAACCCCTTCGAGGCAGCGCTGGCAGCACAGGGACAACACACCGTCCACGTGTAACTGCAACTGCGACCTGTTGCCAGGCCCCACTCTGCCCTCAACCCGATAAGCCAGATTGCCGGCAGAATCTGCCAACAAATCAAGCGCTCGAGTCAGGCTGGCGATCCGCAAATCGCCTTGTAGCGAACCTGCTTCCCGCGCAAATGCCAGACTGTCAATAACAATCCGTTGCGACATAAGGGGCGCATGATATTATTTTTGGCTTTTGAAGTCAAAGCTGCGGCGCATTTAATTCCGTTTTTTGTCTGAAATATTGCCATTCCGCCACAGACTTGGCGCAAACTCCTTGCGAAACTCCTCATGTCCAACCCGCCGTATGCGCCCAAAATTGTTCTCGCCTCAACCTCGCCATTTCGCAGGGAACTGCTTGCCCGCCTTGGTTTGCCGTTTGAAATAGCAGACCCAGCCGTCGATGAAACCTCAAGACCCGGCGAGACGCCCGAAGCGACTGCCTTGCGCCTTTCGGAAGAAAAGGCCCGCGCAGTCGCATCGAGATTTCCCGATGCGCTGATTATCGGCAGCGATCAGGTTGCCTGTCTTGACGGGCAAATATTCGGCAAGCCGGGAACGCATGAAAACGCCGTCCGCCAACTGCAAACAATGCGCGGTCGTAGCGTCAATTTTTTTACCGGACTCTGTCTGTTTAACGCCAGAACCGGTGTGGCGCATCTTCGAGGCGTACCCACGCTGGTCACTTTCCGGAATCTTTCCGACACTGAAATTGAAAACTACTTGCGCAAAGAACGACCCTACAACTGTGCCGGCAGTGCAAAGTCGGAGGGGCTGGGGATTGCCGTAATTGCCAGGATGGATGGTGAAGATCCGAATGCACTGATCGGCCTGCCGCTTATTTCGCTCTGCGATCTGTTTAAAATAGAAAACGTAAACATACTATAACTAATAAGTTATACGCTAATTATAAAGTCGTTTATGAACAAAGGAACGCTCTACCTGATCCCTGTTCCGCTAGGCCAGTCAGCGGTCGAAGCGGTATTGCCGCAACCGGTCCGTGACCGCGCAAAGCAGTTAACTCATTTTGTTGCGGAAAATGCCAAGTCGGCGCGCGCCTTCCTCAAATCGCTGCCATCCGACACACCCCTGCAACAAATCGAGATTCACGAACTCAGCGAACACACGCCACCCAGCGCACTACCTGCGCTGCTCGCACCTTTGCTCGCCGGTACAAATGTTGGCCTGATTTCGGAAGCCGGTTGCCCGGCCGTTGCTGATCCTGGCGCCAATCTCGTCGCACTGGCCCAGAGGGAAGGCATTCGTGTCGTTCCCATGGTCGGCCCATCGTCAATCCTGCTTGCCTTGATGGGTTCCGGCCTGTCGGGTCAGAACTTCGCCTTTCACGGCTACCTGCCAATCAAGGAAGACGAGCGACAAAAGCGATTACGGGAACTGGAAAAAGATTCGCGCCAGGAAAAGCGGACGCAGATTTTCATTGAGACGCCCTATCGCAACCGGCAAATGCTCGAAACGCTAGTCAAAACCTGTGCGCCCGATACGCGAATCTGCGTCGCTACCGATTTGACGCTCGACAAAGAACGCATCACCACACGCACCGCCGCTGAGTGGCGCCGAGCGGCGCTACCCGAGATCGACCGTTGCCCGACGGTATTTCTGCTACAGGCTTAGCAAGCTCTAGCGAAGCACCACGCGCTCACCGCCGAACAGGCGAAGCACCAGGCTTTGCGCCATGTCAGCACCCAGGCGTTTGGCAAAGCGCTCAGCGATATTCTCCTTGACCGAGTAATCAAGTATTTTTTCGGCTTTGATCACGTCGCGCGCAACCGAATCAACCGTGCCGAAATCATCAGCCAATCCGAGCTGAATGCTCTGGCTACCCGTCCACATCAGGCCGGAGAACATGTCGGGCGTCTCTTTCAGGCGATTGCCACGCCCCTGCCGGACCACCTCGATAAACTGCTTGTGAATTTCGCCGAGCAGTAGCTTGGCGTGATCCTGCTGCTTGCTATCCTGTGGCGAAAATGGGTCGAGAAAGCCTTTGTTCGCCCCGGCGGTCAACAACCGACGTTCGACTCCGAGTTTGTCCATCGTCCCGGTAAAACCAAAGCCATCCATCAGGACGCCAATCGAACCAACGATGCTGGCCTTGTCTACATAAATTTTGTCAGCCGCAGCCGCAATGTAGTAGCCGCCGGAAGCGCATAGATCCTCAACCACCACATAAAGAGGAACTTCCGGATACTTCGCTCGCAAGCGGCGTATTTCGTCATAAACGATGCCCGACTGAACAGGGCTGCCGCCGGGACTATTGATACGCAAGATGACGCCGGCCGTACCCTTGTCTTCGAACGCAGACTGCAATGCGCCATTGAGTTTCTCGGCACTGGACTCACCGCCCGATTCAATCGTGCCACGCAGATAAATCAATGCGGTATGCCTGCTATCGACCAATTTGTCCGAACCGCCCCAATCAACGACGAGCACCAACACCGCAACCAGGTAGGTCAACCCGGCGAGTTTGAAGAAGATACCCCAGCGGCGTTTCGCTTTCTGCTCCTGCAGCGTCGAAAAAGCGATTTTTTCCAGTAACTGGCGTTCCCATTGCGGGTCGTTCTGTGGGGTTTCCAATTTATTTACTCGGTAGGGGTGAGATATATAGCGCCATCCCGTTCTGTGACGGGAAGTGGCATCAAGCCTTTTCCATTGCAACGTCCGCCCAGGCAACGTCCGGATTCAGGTGCATAAAGCGCACCATGTGTCGCGCAGATCAAGTATAGCTTGGAATTGTCGAAAAACTCGTTGTGCTGCCAGTCAAGTTCAACCGGCACATGACCGCAGCGGTTGAAATAGGCGAACACCTCGCCACGAAAGCGCACAACGAATGCCGGCTCATCCCTGCCGTACTGCAATACCGTGAAGCGGAATCCAGACCCGCCATCGACCACCGCATCGGATGCACAAATCAGGCGTGCATCCGCAGCCATGCTGCCAACTCCTCAACCTTCTGCAAGCGCGCCAGCGGTTTCAGCTCATCAAGCGCCGCTGCCGTATGCGCACCATAATCGACGGCCAGCGCGCTGACCCTGGCATTCTTCGCCATCTGCAGATCGTGCGTTGTATCGCCAATCATCAATGTTCGTTCAGGGCGAACGGCGAACTCCAGCATCAATTCTTCAAGCATCTGTGGATGCGGCTTTGAAAAACACTCATCGGCACAGCGGGATGCCGTGAAGTAGACGCCCAGCCCGCTCGTTTTCAAGGCGCGATCAAGACCCAGCCGGCTCTTCCCTGTCGCTACTGCCAACATGAATCCGGCTTCAGACAGTTCGGCAATCAGCTCAACTGCACCGGTAAACAACTGCAGCTCATGATCGCGCGACAGGTAATGATGGCGATAGCGATCCACCATCTGTGCGTAGCGTGCTTCGGGCAGCTCTGGCACCGCGTGTCGCAGCGCATCGCCCAACCCTAAGCCAATGACGTGGCGCGCGCGTTCATCGGGCGGCTCAGGTAGCTCGAGGTCGCGGCAAGCCGCCTTGATTGCATCAACGATCGCACCCGCTGAGTCGAGCAGCGTACCATCCCAGTCAAAAACCAGCAGTTCAAATCTTTTCGCCATAATCCTGTTTTTCTTTTGCCGAAATTTGTTGCAAAAAACGCTGCAGTACTTCCGGCAACGGCGCTTCCAGCGCCAGCGCTTCAGCACTGATCGGATGCGCAAAACCCATTCGCCAGGCATGTAGAAACATACGCTTCAGGCCTTCCCTCGGCAGCGCCTTGTTGAGCGCGAAATCTCCATATTTTTCATCGCCGGCGATAGGGAACCCGAGATGCGCGAGATGCACACGAATCTGATGCGTGCGCCCGGTTTTCAATTCGGCCTCAAGCAAGCTGAAATGTTCCCAACGCGCCACTAAACGAAAGATCGTATGCGAGGTTTTGCCCTCTTCCGACACGCGCACGCGCCGTTCACCGGACTCCAGAAGATACTTGAGCAGCGGAAGCTTTACGTTGCGCAGCTGATCCATCCAGCGGCCCTTGACCAATACCAGATAGCGCTTGTCGGCACCTCGTCCCGTGCCGCCCAGCCCGCCTTCGCGGAACATGTCGTGCAGCGCGACCAGTGCAGAACGCTTCTTGCCGACCAGCAGGATTCCTGAAGTTTCACGGTCAAGCCGGTGCGCCAGTTCGAGGAAACGCGCCTCGGGTCGCTGCCGGCGCAGCGCTTCAATCACACCAAAACTCACACCACTACCGCCATGTACAGCAATGCCGGCGGGCTTGTCGATGACCAGCAAGGCCTCGTCTTCGTACAGGATCGGCAAATCGGCCTTGAACTCGGCACCGGCGACCACTTCCGCCTCTTTTTGAGCGATACGTATCGGCGGGATGCGCAAGACATCGCCGATCTGCAAACGATAGGAAACCTGAGCTCGCTTGCTATTGACCCGGATCTGGCCGCTGCGCACGATGCTATAGACGTGGCTTTTCGGCACACCCTTGCAGATTTTCAGCAGGTAGTTGTCAAGACGCTGGCCTTGCTCGTCTTCGGAAATAATGGCCTGTGTTACAGAATTTTTGCTTACTTCGGCCATTTTGAATATACTGGACTTGATTTGCGTCT
>JBIJCY010000231.1:0-4916 GCA_044344385.1 Rhodocyclaceae bacterium
GTTCGTCGAAATCGAGCAGGGTATCGAAGGCCTGGTGCACGTCTCCGAAATGGACTGGACGAACAAGAACGTTCATCCGTCCAAGGTTGTCCAGCTCGGCGACGAAGTCGAAGTCATGATCCTCGAGATCGACGAAGACCGCCGCCGTATCTCCCTCGGTATGAAGCAGTGCGCTGCCAATCCGTGGGACGATTTCTCGATGAACCACAAGAAGGGCGACAAGGTTCGTGGCGCCATCAAGTCGATCACCGACTTCGGTGTCTTCATCGGCCTGCCAGGTGGCATCGACGGTCTGGTTCACCTCTCGGATCTGTCGTGGTCTGTTCCTGGCGAAGAAGCGATCCGCAACTTCAAGAAGGGCGACGAAGTTGAAGCCGTCGTTCTGGCCATCGATACCGACAAGGAGCGTATCTCGCTCGGCGTCAAGCAACTCGAAGGCGATCCTTACACCAGCTACATCGCTACCCACGAGAAGAACGCCATTGTTCGTGGCACGATCAAGTCGGTTGATGCCCGTGGTGCAGTGGTTACGCTCGACGGTGACATGGATGGCTACCTGCGTGCTTCCGAAGCTTCGCGCGAACGCGTTGAAGATCTGACCAAGCTCTACAAGGAAGGCGATTCGATCGAAGCGATGATCATCAACGTTGATCGCAAGACGCGCTCGATCAATCTGTCGATCAAAGCCAAGGATCAAGCCGAGCAGCACGAAGCGATGCAGAAGTTCTCTGCAGACAGCAACGCCAGCTCGGGCACCACCAATCTTGGTGCCCTGCTTAAAGCCAAGCTGAATAACCCGCAATAAGGCCAGAGCATGACCAAGTCCGAGCTGATTGCCCGGCTGGCGGAGCGGTTTCCCCAGCTGGTTGCAAAGGATGCCGATTTTGCGGTCAAGATGATTCTTGATGCGATGTCCGAGGCTTTGGCCAAAGGGGATCGTATCGAGATTCGCGGGTTCGGCAGTTTTGCGCTGAACTATCGACCACCGCGCGTCGGCAGGAATCCCAAGTCTGGAGATAAAGTCAGCGTCCCGCAAAAATGGGTGCCGCACTTCAAGGCGGGTAAGGAATTGCGCGAGCGTGTTGATAGCGCGCTGCAGTCGATCTGATTGGTATTGCTGTGGTACTGTGAAATACTTCGGGCGGCAACGAGAGTTGCTGCCCTTTTTCTTGCCGGAAGGTGAACGATGCGTGCCTTGTTGTGGGCTTCCAGAATCTTCATTTTTCTGTTCCTGTTCGCTTTCGCGATCAAAAATACCGATCCTGTCAGTATCCGGTTCTTTTTCGATGCAGCCTGGCAGGCGCCGCTCGTGATCGTCGTACTGGCCTTTTTTGGCGGCGGCGCGGTGCTTGGTGCATTGTCTTTACTCGGTACCATTTTCGGCTTGCGCCGCGAGACAACAAAGCTGCGCCGTGAATTGAAACAGGCGCAGGCGGCAATATCCATCAATCAAACGGCATCTTCCCCAACGCGAAATACGTCGACGCAATGATTGAATTTGAATACTGGCAACTACTTTTTTTCCCCCTGTTCTTCGGCTTGGGCTGGGCGGCGGCGCGTATCGATATTCGCCATCTGGTCAAGGAGTCGCGCTCGTTGCCGCGTTCCTATTTTCAGGGGCTCAATTTTCTGCTTAACGAGCAACCGGATCGTGCCATCGAGTCCTTTGTTGATGCGGTCAAGGTCGATCCACAAACCATTGAGCTTCACTTTGCCTTGGGCGGGTTGTTCCGGCGCCGTGGTGAGACCGAACGCGCCATTCGTATGCATCAGAACCTCGTCGAGCGTGAAGACCTGCCGCAGGAAATGAAGCTGCAGGCGATGGCTGAGCTGGGGCAGGACTATCTCAAGGCCGGGTTGCTCGATCGTGCCGAAGAGATTTTTGACAAGTTGCGCAGTTCAGCCTTGTCCGAAGATGCCAAGCGTAATCTGCTTGAGATCTACCAGCTGGAAAAAGACTGGGAAAAGGCGATCGCCATCGCTGCTGAGTTGCCTGACGTCGCGACGCAGAAGGAAATTGCCGAGTACTACTGTGAGCTGGCGGCTGCGGAGATGATTCGCTCCCGCCCTGCTGTGGCCAGCGAGCATTTGAAGACTGCTGTTGAGCGTAATAGAAAATGTGTCCGCGCCAGCCTGCTGCAAGGCGATATTGAAGTTCAACAGGACAAGGTTGAGGCAGCAATTGAATGCTGGCAGCGTATTGAGCAGCAGGATCCAACCTATCTGGCGCTGGTTGCGCAACGCCTGCTTGATGCCTACCGCAAGCTCGACCGACGCGAAGAAGGTTTGCAGTTGTTGCGTGGTTATTTGGAGCATTACCCATCGCTCGATCTGCTTGACGTGGTATTCCAGTTAGTGCTCGAAGCAGATGGCGCTGATGCGGCTTATCGCCTGGTGCGCGATGAACTCAAGCGTAATCCGACGCTGCTCGGTTTTGATAAATTGCTCGAAGCGCGCCTTCTGGTAGCTTCGCCGGAAAACCGTCCTGACCTCGATCTAGCCAAAGGGATCGTGCAGGGCTACACGCGCCGCCTCGCCCGTTATCGGTGCGATAATTGCGGCTTCAAGGCGCGCCAGTTTTATTGGCGTTGCCCGGCCTGCGGCGGCTGGGAAACCTACTCGCCCAAGCGCACCGAAGAATTTGATTTGACGCTTTAGGAGCATGTCTTGATAGTTAGCGTCGTGGCTTCCGGCTATGTTGGTCTGTTCAGCGGCTTTGGTCCTGCCGGCGCCGTTGCGATTGGGTGCAAGTAATGCGGTTGGCAGATCTTTCTTCGGCGCGCCTGTTGGTCGTCGGCGACGTGATGCTGGATCGCTACTGGTTCGGCGATGTTTCCCGTATTTCTCCAGAGGCGCCGGTGCCGGTGGTTAAGATTGAGCGGACCGAGGACCGCCCCGGCGGCGCGGCCAACGTGGCGCGCAACGTCGCGGCTTTGGGTGCGCAGGTCGGACTGCTTTCCGTCGTCGGTGACGATGAGCCAGGAACGACGCTTGCCCGCCTGATCCATGATGTGGGTATCCGTGCCGGTCTGCATGTTGATCCGGCGATCAGCACGACGGTCAAATTGCGCGTTATCGGGCGTCAACAGCAATTGTTGCGTATCGATTTTGAAACGGCGCCATCGCATGAGGTGTTGCGTGCCAAACTCGCTGAATTCGAATCGCGCCTGGCGGACTGCGATGTTGTGGTTCTTTCCGACTATGGCAAGGGTGGGTTGGCGCACATTGGTGAAATGATCCGCATGGCGCGCGATGCGGGCAAGAAGATTCTGGTTGATCCGAAGGGTGATGACTATTCGAAGTACGCCGGCGCGACGATCATCACGCCTAACCGTGCGGAATTGCGCGAGGTTGTCGGGCGCTGGAAAGACAATGTCGAACTTCAGCAAAAGGCCGAGACTTTGCGCACAGAACTTGGGCTGGAGGCGCTGCTGGTAACGCGCAGTGAGGAGGGGATGTCGTTATTCCACGCTGGCGGGATGGTGCATGAGAAGGCTGTGGCGCGTGAAGTGTTCGATGTTTCTGGTGCCGGTGATACGGTTATTGCCACGCTCGCAGTGATGCTTGCGCACGGAAGCGATTGGGCCGAAGCAATCCACGTCGCCAACGTTGCAGCAGGGGTTGTTGTTGGCAAGCTGGGTACGGCGGTTGTGACGCGCGACGAGCTTGAAGCTGCGTTGCTTTGAATTGAATTGAGGTAAATCCATGTACACGATTGTTACCGGTGCGGCTGGCTTCATTGGCGCCAATCTCGTCAAGGCGCTTAACGAACGCGGCGTGCGCAAGATCATTGCGGTCGACAATCTGACCCATGCCGACAAGTTCAAAAATCTTGTCGATTGCGAAATTGTTGATTACATCGACAAGAACGAGTTTCTCGAGCGTCTTATGGGGGGCGATTTTGACGGTGACGTCGAAGCCATTTTGCATGAGGGCGCGTGCTCCGACACGATGGAGACCGATGGCCGTTACATGATGGAGAACAATTATCGCTACTCGCGCAGTCTTCTCGACTGGTGTCTTGATCAGGAAGTGCAACTTCTCTACGCATCGAGTGCGGCGACCTACGGCGGTAGCAGCGTGTTCAAGGAAGAGCGGCAGTACGAGGCACCGCTCAACGTTTACGCCTACTCCAAGTTTCTTTTTGATCAGATTGTCCGCCAGCGTCTGGCTGAGGTTGGTTCGTTCAACTCGCAGGTAGTCGGTTTTCGCTACTTCAATGTCTATGGTCCACGTGAATCGCACAAGGGACGCATGGCATCGGTCGCCTTTCATCACTACAACCAGTTCCGTGTCGACGGCAAGGTCAAGCTTTTCGAAGGTTGTGACGGTTATGCCAACGGCGAACAACGACGCGATTTTGTTTATGTTGGGGATGTCGCCAAGGTCAATCTCCACTTTCTCGATCATCCCGGACAGTCCGGCATTTTTAACCTTGGTACCGGTCGTGCTCAAAGTTTCAACGACGTGGCCGTTGCCAGTGTCAATGGCGCTCGCGCCCTCGCCGGCAAGGAAGCGTTGCCGCTTGCGGATTTGCTGGCGCAAGGCCTGATCGAATATATACCCTTCCCCGACGCGCTGAAGGGTAAGTACCAAAGCTTTACGCAGGCCGATCTCACCAACCTGCGCAAGGCGGGCTACACCGACGAGTTCGCCACGGTGGAAGAAGGTGTTGCGCAGTACGTGGAGTGGCTTAATGCCCGCGTATAAGACGCTTGAGGATTACGTCGGCGGTACACCGTTGGTACGTCTTAAGCGACTGCCCGGCAGCGCCATCGAAGCACGCGGCAACGTCGTGTTGGCCAAGCTTGAAGGCAACAACCCGGCGGGCTCAGTCAAGGACAGGCCTGCCCTGTCGATGATCGCGCGTGCCGAGCAGCGCGGCGATATTAAATCGGGCGATACGCTGATTGAAT
>JBIJCY010000232.1:0-4909 GCA_044344385.1 Rhodocyclaceae bacterium
CATCATCATCTGTGTACCAGGAGGTGCTACCCAGGTTGAACGCCGTGCAATCCGGGAGTCCGCACTTGGGGCAGGTGCAAGCGAGGTCTTTCTTATCGACGAACCTCTGGCCGCTGCGATCGGGGCCGGCTTGCCGGTGTCTGAGCCGATCGGATCGATGGTCGTCGATATCGGCGGCGGCACTTCCGACATTGCCGTAATCGCGCTGGGCGGCATGGTCTACGCTGGGTCGGTGCGAGTGGGCGGAGACAAATTCGACGAGGCGATCATCAATTACATCAGCCGGAATTACGGCATGCTGATCGGTGAAAACACTGCCGAAAATATCAAAAAAACCATCGGCTCGGCTTTCCCCGGCATGCAGGTGCAAGAGATGGAAGTCTCCGGCATCAACAAAGCCGAGGGAATACCCCGCCGTTTCACTATTTCAAGCAACGAAATCCTGGAAGCACTTACCGAGCCGCTGAACCAGATTGTGACCGCCGTGAAAATGGCGCTTGAAAGAACGCCACCGGAACTTGGCGCTGATCTTGCCGACCGCGGCATCGTACTCACCGGCGGTGGCGCCCTGCTGCGCGACTTGGATCGTTTGCTGAAAGAAGAGACTGGATTGCCGGTCATTATCGCCGATGATCCTTTGACCTGTGTTGTGCGCGGAACAGGTATGGCGCTCGAAAAGATGGACAGTCTGCGCAGTATTTTTTCCCACGAATAGAAGCCACTTCCCGCTGCTGCTCCGGTTAGCGTCACTTCGCTAGAGACATGCCATAGCATAGTTAAGCACATGAAAATCGCTAGCGCGCACTCTTCACCGGATGCGTAACGGTAATCAGCATGTCATTAAAAACATCGCTATGGACGGTGACGACAACATTGGTTTTCGTACCGACTTCCTTAAGCAAGAGCGTCTCCAGATAGCTCCGGTCCTCGAAATCGCCGGCGGCGAATTCGATCCGGATCGGGTATTCGGCATACTCCGGCAGCGAACAAACCTTGCCCACATCCCGCATCAGATTCCCCAGGCTGTAGTGCCGGCGCTTAAGGCTGTCCAGCGGGATGTGAATGTAGATGGAGTCATAATGAAAACCGGGAACTCGCTCACTGCGCAAACCGTGACTGAAGCCGTTGCGCGAGATGGCTGAAGAAAGACGTTCCTGCAAATCGTCGTCAGATTTCGTCCGGTTGCTGCTTAGTGTTTCCAGGGCGCAACCTGAGAATGCCTGCGTCATCAAAAACGCGCTCAGCAGACCAACTATCCGTCTTCGAACCGAACTCGGTAGATTCTCTTCCGGCGCCAGCCGCTTCCTCCACTGCGTCATCTCATCTCCCTTGTCCCAGGGGACCGCATGCAAACTGTACGACAAATGATCACGGCACTTTCGGCTGCTTCAAGGCCAGAACACGCAGCAGCGACACATGACCTTCCGGCTCAACATCCGTGCTCATCAGTTCATTGAGCCGCCACCTCTTGTTACCAAGCAATATAGCCTGCGCGTTACTGATCACAGACACCGCCGCTTTTGCAAATAATAACGTTAACAACATATCGACCACTGGTTCTAGCTTTATCGATAGTGAGATCACCGAGGTAATGTAGCAATTACATTCGCCTCTACGTAGGCGAGCTTCGCACTGTTCTTTTGTGGAAACAAATGCGAAGCTAAGCGCTGTGATTGCTTTGATTGCTTCCTTTTTATGCGAACTACGCTCTATCTCATCATTGGCCTGCTGGTGTCAGCTTTTGTCCTGGCGCAGCTTGGCCTTCTTGGCGGCTCACGCCCAAGCGACATCGGCGTCAAGGAATCACGCCTCAAGCCCCCGTCGAGCACACGCAACAGCATCTCCAGTCAGGCGGCGCTGTACCCGGATCATCCACAGCGAAGCTATGCCGAAATCAAGCCATTCGCGTTAAAAAATGCTTCTACCGCAGATTCACTTACTGCCTTGATCACGGCACTTCAGACCATGCCGGGCATCACCGTGGTGGAGCGTCAGCCTGACTATGTTTATGCGCAGGCACGCACCCCCTGGCTTAAATTTGTCGATGATCTGGAATTCTGGTTTAACCCGGCGCTTGGAATAATTGATGTGCGCAGTGCGAGCCGTTTGGGGCGAGAGGATTTCGGCGTCAACCGGCAACGGATGGAAGCGATCCGGGCTGCCTATCTGGCGCAGCCGTAAGGGCGTTTTTTAGGAGATACAGTAATGTCGAATCAGAATCTTTCCGGCAAGCGGGTACTCATCACCCAGGCTGATCTGTTCATGGGGCCGGTGCTCTGTGAAGTTTTTTCCAGACACGGCGCCACCGTGGTAGCGAGCACAGCGTTGCTGATGGATGTTGATGCTCCTGCCGAGGTCGTTGCAAAGGCAGGGCAGATCGACATCCTCATCGCCAATCTGGCAATCGCCGCCCCGTCCACCGCCGCCACAGAAGTGACTGAGGAAGAATGGAGCGATACATTCGCCGCCCTCGTGCATCCATTGCCGCGACTGTGCCGGGCCGTCCTGCCCGCCATGATCGAGCGGCGCGCTGGCAAAATTCTGGTGATGGGCAGTGCATCCGCCCTGCGCGGAATCAAGCGGGCATCAAGCTATAGCGCCGCACGGGGTGCCCAGTTGGCCTACGTGCAGGCTGTGGGTGTCGAAGTTGCGCCCCACAATGTGCAGGTCAATGCCATCGCCCAGAACTTTGTTGATAACCCGACCTATTTCCCTGCGGAGATTCAGGCCAACCCTCGCTTTCAGGAACGTTTAAAGCGAGAGGTGCCGCTGGGACGTCTGGTTGGCGCCGAGGAGGATGCCGAGTTTGCCGCCTATCTTTGCTGCGCCTCGGCCAACTGTTTTGTCGGGCAGGTCTTTCCGGTATGTGGCGGCTGGGTCACACGCTAATGCAAGTAACGCCCTGCGCGGTGCCTCCCGATACCCTGTTGGCAAGCTGCCAGCGCGCAGGCGCCTATACCGACTGCTACGTGACCGAGTTTGCGCGGGTGATAGCGCTACCGGAATACGTTGAGGCGTTCTACACGACGCCCTTGTTCAAGGTAGAGCGATTGATACTGCGCCTGCTCGTTTCACGCCCCTCCTCGGATCAGGATGCCAAAGCGCTTGCAACTGGAAACGCAAATACGTTTGCCGCCTGGAGGGTAGAAGGACGCGGAGCTGATCAAGTACTCCTCGCCGACATCAGCGGCAAGACACGCTCGTGGCTGATGGTTGCGCCTGCCGCTGGTGGCCAACACACCCGCCTCCATTTTGGCTCAGCCATTATTCCCGGCAGAAATGGCCAGCTCGGCTGGTCGTTCCGGTTGCTGCTTGGCTTCCACAAGCTTTACTCTCGCGCATTGTTGCGGGCAGCACGAAGGCGCTTGACCAAAGCAAGCTGAGTCAGCGCTCAATCGATATTCTTTTGTTCGGCGATTGGAGACCCAAGGGTGCCCGGCTGTTTCATTGATCACATCACGATCACAGCGCCAACGCTAGCGGCCGGCGCGGCTCTGGTACGCGAGGCGCTAGGGGTTGCGCCGCAGGTCGGGGGCGAGCATCCCCGGATGGGAACTCACAACCTGTTGCTAAGACTGGGGGATTCGCTGTTTCTGGAAGTGATCTCACCCAACCCCAACACCCTTGCACCAACGAGACCACGCTGGTTCGCGCTCGACACGTTGGAGCCGGATTCGCCTCCCACCCTGTCGACATGGGTGGTGCGCACCGACAACATTCACGCATGCGCTGCCGCCTGTAGTGAGGTGCTGGGTGTTGTCGAACCGATGAGCCGCGGCACGCTCAACTGGCACATCACCATTCCTGCAGATGGCACGCTTCCATTGAACGGCATTGCGCCGGCATTGATCGAGTGGCAAATGGATACGCATCCGGAGATGCATCCGGCTGCAAAACTGCAGGATCACGGATTGTCGCTTGTCCGGCTCGAACTCTTTCATCCCGAACCAGCGCGTGTTTCCCGCCTGTTGCAGTCGATCGGACTGGAAGGCCCGTTTTCTGTTTCGCCCGCAAGCGACGGGCGCACCGCCAGGCTGGTCGCGCACATCAATACACCGCAGGGAATTCACGTGTTGTGATGCGCGCAACAACATTCTTGTTTATGCGGGTTCCCTCCGCCTCTCATGGGGGATCATTTCATCCACTCGCCTGCGACCGGCTTTCGATCTTCGCCAAAGCGCTAAAAAGATCAGCTACGCATTGATCTTTTGTGGAAACAAATGCGGAGCTGACCGCTTTCAACCCCGGAGGATTATGGTTGGCCCTGGAGCGTCATGCGCAACATCGAAAGGTCATACCCTTGGGCGGCAGCCACACTTCTCGCCTTTTCGAGTTCGGCAGCGGAAAGCTCCGGCGTACGCGAAAGTATCCACAGGTATTTCCGGTTAGGATTGCCGACGACTGCCCAGCGGTAATCGTCGTCGAGACCGATGATCCAGTAGTCGGATGAGAATGGCCAGAAGAAGGAAACTTTAAGCCGCGCGTTGCCGGATTCCGGAACCACGACCGCCTTACCCTCGGCCTCAATGAAGCCATCTGCCGTGCGGCAGCGATTACGCACCACAATCCCGCCAGCCTCGCGCGGCGAATACTCGGCGGTGGTATCGGCGATACAGTTGCGCTGAAAAAACATCGGGAAGCTGCCAATCTCATACCAACGACCCAGGTAACGTTCAAGATCAACCCTCAGCACAGGGGTAACAGCACCGTCGGACGCAGCCGCCAGCAGCGGCGCAAGGCAAGCGATGGCCGCAAAAAGACTGCTCAACAGTCGTTTCATAAATCGCACCGGAAACGTAATGGCTGGTGGACCGCTGGAATCGACGGACAGTTCCTGTGAAGCTGAGCACAATAGCCACTTCGTATTTGGACCAGCGAACTTTTTATGCTTGCCTTGCCACGCAAGGCA